>JBAZGZ010000156.1:0-4394 GCA_041652615.1 Candidatus Omnitrophota bacterium
ATTATCAGTTTATTGAAGCCAGTGCGGACGAAGCCATCTCTAAGGACACTGTCCTAAACGAAGTCTATTGGCTACAGGAATCTTTGCCCATATTGCAAAGAGTTAATTACTCAATTCATATAGTAAACGAAAAATGCATTAGAGATAGTACCACCACCATATTAGGACTTAGTGACTTGGATAATATGGAAATATATATGTTTGCAATACCCGGTAACATGGTAGATAGTAAATTCGCTAACTATATTAAGATGGTTACCACAGAGCACACGGTAGCCCATGAAATAGGGCATTTGTTAAGGTATGATCTTTTGTCCGATGAAGCTCTACTAAATTACTATCAAATGCGCGGAGGTATTGAAGGGCTTGGTTCCCTGACTGAACCCGATGAACTATTTGCTGAGGATTTTGCGTACCTATTTGGTTCACCTGACGCGTTCCCGGTTACCTTTGGAGACATTCCCTTTGAGGCGCCGGGCGAAAAAGATAAGGAATGGATTATGAATAATTTAACGCTAGGGTTTTATAAAAAACATCCTCCGGAACAGATGCGCGGAGTAATAGGGTTACCTTAGAGAAGCTAAAAAGCTTCTTTTTTTTATAAAAAAGCCAGGAGGTTGCAAAATGTCAAATGAAATATTTGTAGCGATAATAGCATTTTGCGGGACAATGGTAGGCACAGCTGGAGGCATCATAACCTCCAGTAAGCTTATCAATTTCCGGCTGGCCGAGCTGGAAAAAAAGGTAGACAAACATAACTCCATCGTCGAAAGAACCTACATCCTTGAAGAAAAAATGAGAGTGGCAAACCACCGGATCAGTGATTTGGAAAAAGGGGGTGTAGCATGAAGTACTCAAGGCATACCTACCCACGCCTGACCGTGACTGTGGGGCGTTGACCCCGCTGGCCTTATGTGGCCTTGACGGCAGGTGGGGGTGATTTAAATGAGTCCTTTCCCAGTAGCTAAATGCGACCAGTGCTGGAAGAGGGGTATGTGTGGTGCCCGATGGACAATGGCCTATTGTCCATTCTACGAAGCGCAACCACAAAAGAAGAGGGGGTGAGGCAAATGAACAATATTCAAGCAAGCCAAAACTTTAAACTCAGCGAGTTTCAGTGCAAATGCGGCTGCCAGCAGGTGAAGCTACATAGCGAGCTTCTGCGCCGACTACAGGCAATCCGCACCGAAACAGGCAGGGCAGTAGTTATCAATTCAGGATACCGTTGTCCAGCGCATAACAGGGCTGTTGGCGGGGCTTCTGGTAGTCAACACCTGCATGGCAGGGCGGCGGACATTACCATACAGGGATTAAATATTCAGGCGCAACGTGCTATCTGTGAAAAGTATTTTGCAGACGGTGGGGTAGGGTATGGCAAAACCTTTACTCATGTTGATGTTAGGGGCAGTAAAGCCAGGTGGAATTACTGATGAAATTTTCTAAAACAATTGTAACCCTAGTTGTTTTGCTTAACGCCGCTTTTACCGTTGCGGTGCTTTTTATTTTCTACCGCGTAGGGACCGAGCCAATAACCTTAATCGGTGCTTGGTTCGGTTTTACTACGGTTGAGCTATGGGCGTTAGCGGGAATAAGAAAAAGAGAAATAGAAAATTCGGAGAACAGGGGGAAGGGATAATGCAAAGAGACATCTGGACCCGGCTAAGGAGCCGGAAATTTTTATTAGCACTTGCGAACTTTTTGTTCATTGTGATAAACGAAGTGGCTGGTACTCCAATCGATAGGGAGGCGTACTTTGCGATTACCGGCGGCTTAATTGCTTTTATTGCCGGGGAAAGCTATGTAGATGGACAGCACGACCAGGCACAAACACCCTAAGCCATTATTTATCGGGGCTTACAGGGCAATCTGGAGGCCCGGTTTTTTGGCATAAACCAGAAACCGTATATAAAAATAAGAACCATTGAAGCCCTCACCGTGTGGTGGGGGCTTTTATCTTTTTATGTCGGAATTTTTGTCAAGGATTAGGTCTGTCGGCGGCGAAAGCATTATACTGGTGATGGTGATGGAAAACAAGCTTAGAGAGCTTCGCGGAAAAAGGTCTCTGCAGATGATTGCTGATGAATTTCGGCACCGGGGAAAATCGACGGTAGGCCGCGGGCGCATTAGCGAGTGGGAGAGAGGCGAGACAAAACCTTCCCTTGAACATGCTGTGATTCTGCTAGAAATATATGAGATAATTAATGAATCAGCTATCAACAAGATAAAGGAGACGTTTGGCCTGGAGTAAAATTCCAGGCCTTTTTATTTTTTACCTGGTACTATTTTAGGCTCCCCTGAATATATTTAAGTGTAACGAAAACGGAACAGGTAGGGGGGTTAAAATGATACCAGAAAAACGACATTCTATTGTCGAATTTCCGCCTAGCAGAAAAATGGCCATTCGATTAGCCGTTGACGTGTTCCTGGAAAGCGGTCGCGAATCCTTGAGGGATTGGATGCTGCAGGCCATTAGGGACGAAATGACCGCGGCGAATACCACTCATATTGACTGTGGTAGCTTTGAAGTATTTCTCGTAACGGATGATCGGACAGATGAACCCGAGGGGATTATCCTGTTTGACACGAACACCCTGGTCCTGGGTGAAAACTGTCCGGGATGCGGTCGGAATTATTTTGACACAAAAATTCTGACTATCTACAAAGGATGGCGGCATGAACGGCATGTCTATGGTTGCATCGGGTGTGGAGAAGTTTTCTCTATTACTTGGGAGAGGGAGGGGTTGTTATGTACCGGCGATTTGTTGAGTTAATCAGACATAATGATCTGGCTGCCGTAACCTTGGCGCTGATCATGTTGGTTTTGTTTTATCAGATTGGCAAAATAATTTGTATGTTGGGATGAGGTCTAAATAAATTGTTATTTACAGAAGGAATTTTCCTTGAAGATATGGTATAATGGTTGATGATAAGTAATAAGTAATCAATATATGAATTTATAAAAACGTATGTAATCCTTATCGCAAAATTTATTTACCGTAAAGGATTACATACGTTTTTTTACAAAAGAGAAGTCGGTACATTTCGGGAAAAGTACATAGTTCCGTTTCTGGCAATCTCGATTTTTAAGAAGAAGGACTTTATTAAAACCTTCTTTCTTTTATTATCTAATTTGTTCCAGTTCAAAATAGCACATTGAAGCTTTTCTAAGATAACATCAATCGAATCTATTTTTATGTTAAAACTTTTAACCTCTTTTTTCAGTGTAGCTATTTCATGTTTCAGGCCATAAATGACATGAACAGTGTCATTAAATCGGCGATTATATAACTCCGAAGACAATGTCTCACTTTCATAATCAGCATCTAATTTTGAAAGAAATTTTTCCTTTTGAGTTAAAAGTTTTTCTCGATTTTTTATTTGTTGGGTGATCCGTGTCACATCTAATGTTCTTGATTTATTGTTTTCGGTAATCAGCGATTGAAGTATTTTTGGGCTTGAAATTATTTTTTTCAGTTCTTCTAAAACTGTTTTGTGTATCTTGTTTCCTGCTTTAAGATGAGTACATTTTAAGTTTTCATTCCTACGACCGCAGCAGTCGTAGATTATATATTCTCCTTTTTTTCGTTTTTGTTTGAATCCATACATGCGGCTACCACACTCATGGCAGTATAGCTCAACCAGATAATCGTTATCTCTAGGGCTAGTCATAATATGTGTATTCTCAGGATGGATTACCTGGTGAACACAATTCCACAATTCTATAGGAATTAAAGCGGGGTGTTGGGCAGGATACTCAACACCCCGCCATGTATGGATTCCAATATATCTTTTATTGTTAATAATCTTGTATATGGTACCAGGATAAAACTTAGCACCAAACCTTGTTTTTATCCCTCGACGATTTAAATTATCAGCTATCTCAGGGAAAGACATGTTCTTCGCCCGCATCTGAAAAACTTCTAGCACGATTGCAACTTCTTCAGGCACTATTATCCACTTTCCCCTAACAGAATTTAGTCCGAGGGATAATGATCGGCAACCAGAAAAACCTTTTTTGGCTTTGGCGTCACGATACTCCCAAAGTCGTTCCTTGATGTTTTCATATTCTTCCCTGGCGATGAATAGTTCCATGCGAATTTGCCGCCTATCGGCCGGGTTAGACGGGTCATATATCTTCCATGGAGTAATCACATAAAAATTGTAAACTATAAGAGCATCATAGATTCGACCGGCATCGGTAAAATTTCCACGGCCCAGGCGCGATATTTCTCGTACAACAATGCCTTGATACTTTCCCGATGGTATATACACGTCCAGTATTTTTTTAAACACTGGCCGGTCATCAATGGTATCGGCAGAACCAATCTCCGGCATAACATCATCTTGTGAATAGGAAAAGTCCCATCTTTTACAGGTTGAGATCGGAAGAGCGT
>JBAZGZ010000157.1:0-4366 GCA_041652615.1 Candidatus Omnitrophota bacterium
ATCTACCAATATCGCGGTTGTTTCTCCGGCAAGAGACACCTCATCTTTCAAATCTTTTCCGTAAACAACCAACGCCTTTTTTACGCCTAAATTTCTTAAGACAACCGCCATAACATAAACCAGTTCTTTTTTATAAACACCAAGGATCTGATGTGTAGCGGATGCCGGGTTGCAAAGCGGCCCGAGAATATTAAATATTGTCCTTATTCCTATTTCTTTGCGAATTGTTGCCACTTCTAAAAGCGCCGGGTGATAGAGCGGCGCGTAGAGAAATCCTATTCCAACCTTACTGATCGCCTCTTCCATGACCTTAGGCGCAACGTCTATCTTTATTCCAAGTTCTTCCAAAACATCAGCACTGCCGCAGGATGATGTCATTGCGCGGTTGCCATGTTTTGCAACTTTTATCCCCAGCGCACTAACGACAAAACTTACGGCTGTTGAGATATTGAATTTGTTTGACCCCGAACCGCCGGTCCCGCAAGTGTCCATAATCTGTTCGCCTTCAGTTTCAATACCCATAAAAGTTTCTTTTACTGACAGATGCATCGCCCTTTCCCTGACTACTGTAGCAGCTCCATAAATTTCCTGCGCGGTTTCTCCTTTCATGCTAAGAGCAGTTAGTAAGCTTGCCGTTTGAGGACTGGATACTTTGTGATCAAAAATATCGTTGAATACTTCCTTTGTTTCCTCAAAAGAAAGATTTATTTTTTTAGTTAATTTTTCTATTGCTTCTTTTATCATGTCGCTTCGCTCCATTACACAGATGATCGCAGATTAAAATCACAGATATGCACAGATACTTTAGAAATAACCAATAACCAATTTCCAAACAGGAATGTTGGTTTTTGTTTGGTTATTGATCATTGTTTGGTTAGGCCCTTCCTTTAAAGGTATAGGAAGGCCTATCCCTGTGGGATTATTGTATCTTGGAACTTTGATATTTCTCCATATATTTCTTATCACTATTTGTTAATTTTTAAAAAGTTACCCAATAGTTTTTTGCCTTCTAAAGTTAGTATCGATTCCGGATGAAACTGAACACCAAAAAGAGGGTATTTCTTCTCTCTTACACCCATTATTGTCCCTTCTTTAGTGCGGGCAGTTATAGTCAAATTTTTTGGTAAAGTTTTTTTCTCAATAATCAAAGAATGATATCTGGTTGCTTCAAATGGACTTTTGATCCCTTTAAATATGTCTTTTTTATTATGGTAAACCAAAGATGTTTTTCCATGCATTATATGAGGAGCTCTATTTATGCGCCCGCCGAAAACATATCCTATACATTGATGGCCAAGACATACGCCCAGAATGGGCACTTTCTTATAAAACTCTTCTATAACATCGCAGCTAATGCCGCTGTCTTTCGGCCTACCGGGGCCCGGAGAAATAACTATTTTTTCTATCTTTAATTTTTTTAATTTTTCTATATCAATCTTATCATTCCTGTAAACAACAACGCGCGCCCCAAGCTCCTCCAGGTATTGAACCAGATTATAGGTAAACGAATCGTAGTTGTCTATTACTAATAGCATGTTATGAATTTAGGTTAAGGCTGAGGTTAAGGTTGAGACACAAATTAAGCCTCGGCCTTAGCCTAAATCTTAACCTTTCTCCTATTGTTTTTCTCGCTTTATTTTTGCCCCAAGTTTACGCAGTTTCTCTTCGATATGTTCGTATCCACGATCTATATGATATACCCTGAAAATATCTGTTTTATCTTCAGCGGCAAGGCCGGCAATAACCAAAGCGGCTGAAGCTCGTAAGTCCGATGCCATAACTTCCGCACCGAAAAGTTTTTCCTTGCCTTCGATAATGGCATAAGGCCCGCTTCGTTGTATACGCGCGCCCATACGATTTAGCTCAGCTACATGCATAAATCTGTCCGGATATATTTTTTCCGTAATTAGAGAAATCCCTTTTGCGAAACAAAGACAGATCATAAATTGCGCTTGCAAATCCGTAGGAAAACCCGGAAAAGGGAGCGTTGTAATATTAACCGGTTTGAGCGGTAATTTGGCTTTTACTATAATTGAACGGGCATTATCTATATTTATTTCTGCGCCCATTTCTCTTGCAACTTCTATGGCTGATGTAAGATGAAACGGATTCGCCCCTTTTATCTCTAAAGAAGAACCTGTGGCAAGACTTGCCGCGATAAATGTCCCTGCTTCAATCCTGTCAGGTATAATATCAAACTCGCAGCCGCCTAATTTCTTTACGCCGCGGATTCTTAATAATGGCGTGCCTTCGCCGGTTATGTCAGCTCCCATTTTTTTAAGAAAAGCTCCAAGACTTTCCACCTCAGGCTCGCATGCCGCGTATTCAATTATTGTTTCTCCCTCAATAAGAGTTGCCGCCATCATCACATTATCTGTGGCAAGCACTGACGAACCGAATTGTCCGCCAAGATACATATGGTTACCCCGCATATTTTTACCATCGGCAACACAATAACCTCTCTCTATTTCAATTTCCACGCCAAGGATTTTTAATCCTTTAATATGTAAATCAACCGGCCTTACTCCTATAACACAACCGCCGGGAAGAGAAACTTTTGCTTTTTTCCGTCTTGCTAAAAGCGGCCCCAGGCAGCAGAAAGAAGCACGCATGGTCCGTACCAATCTGTAAGGAGCAACATAGCCTTGTTTTTTAGTTGCTTTTATAATTACTGTTCCGTTTTCAAAAGTAATTTGCTTACCTAAACCTTCGAGAATCTTAAGCATCGTCCTTACATCCATAAGGTTAGGGACATTATGAAGAATACAATCCTCATCCGTAAGGATAGTCGCTGCTATAATCGGAAGCGCGGCATTCTTTGAGCCGCTTACCTCGACAGAACCGCAAAGACTTGATTTGTGAATTACTAATTTATCCATAATTATAATTTTGCTTTAGAAGCGGATGCCCGCGGATATATACGCGGATGTACGCCCGCCCTGTGCGTTGATCCGCGGAAATCCGCATCTATCTTAAGTATTACTCCCCTAAAGTTGCCCCCGTAATCTTTAATCCACTCTATAATCTCATATTTACCTGTTTTTTCAAGAATGGCGTTTAGGGCGGTTTTTTGGTTATACCCCGCTTCTACTATAAGAAAACCGTTGGCTTTTAAATACTTTGCAGCGGTCAGTAATATTTTCTTAAGAAAAGATAACCCATCTTTTCCGCCAAACAAAGCTTTTCTTGGTTCATATAAAAGAGCGCCCTTTATCTCAGAATTTTTAAGATACGGGGGATTCGAAACTATCAGATCAAACTTAATATTCTTAAAAGAATTAAACAAATCACTTTTTACCACCTTCACGTTAACACCATGAGCTTTTACATTATTTCTTGCTACTTTAAGAGCCTTTTGGCTTATATCTGAAGCAACAATATTTATTCTTCTTCGCCCTTCGCCAATTAAAACCGCGGGTCGGGCTTCGAAGGAATGAACCTCCGTAATTTTTTTTGCAGGAAGGTTCATTTTTTGCTCAAAGAATTTTTTTATGCTGATTGCGATATTTGCCGTGCCACAGCATAAATCGAGTATGTTTTTTAGATTATTGTTCTTTATTACTTCTATTGCTTTTTCAGTTATTATTTCCGTATCCTGGCGCGGTATAAGGACAGCTGGATTGACCACAAATTCCAAACCGAAAAATTCTTCTTTTTTTAAAAGATATCCTATGGGCATACCTTTTAAATAAGAACTTTTTACTTTATTAAGAAAACCGATTTTACGATTATCTAAAATTATGTCTTTACCAAAAAGATTTTGCTTATTCTTGCTAAATGATTCTTTAAGAAGAAACCTTAGGTCGCTTTGCGTAAAAATATTTGCGTTTACATTAATCCACTCTTTTAGTCGCATTTTTTAACACAAATTTTTAACACAAATTACCACGAATTTGAAACTGATTTCCACGAATGAAAGATAAATTTATTCGTGGTAATTCGTCCCCTGATTCGTGGATATTCGTGTTTCAAATAAGTCCTTTTAGCTCGTAAAGCTTCTTTCTCTCCGCTTTAATAAGGTTGCTGATAACTTCGTCAAGTTCACCTTCAATAATTTTATCTAATTGATAGATTGTAAAATTTATTCTGTGATCAGTCAGGCGCCTCTCTGGAAAATTATATGTCCTTATCTTCTCGCTGCGTTCGCCTGAGCCAATTTGAACACGCCTTGCGTTTGTTTCTTTAGCTGTAGCTTCAAGTTCCATTTTTTCTAAAATTCTTGCTTTAAGCACGCGCATCGCTTTTTCTTTATTTTTGCCCTGGGAACGCTCGTCTTGACATGTCGCGACAAGCCCTGTAGGCAAATGCGTAATACGCACTGCGGATTCGGTCTTATTTACATGCTGGCCGCCGGCGCCGCTTGCAC
>JBAZGZ010000158.1:0-4349 GCA_041652615.1 Candidatus Omnitrophota bacterium
TCCATAACATCAAGCCTAAAAAAAATAATTTTACAGGAAAGCAAACGCAATCCCCATCTGGGCGTAAGAGGGCTTTCTAAAATATTAAAAGAAAAGCACAAATTTAATGTCTCAAAGAGCGCGATAAATAATATTTTAAAGGCAAAGGGCATTAAAGGGAAGAAAGGAAGAAAAAAATATATACTTTTATATCAGAACAAAAAGATTATTGAAGATTGTGCGCTCTTAGTGCTCAAAGCCATAGATTCGCAGATAGGGCTGTACGATTTTCTAAAAAAAGAGCTTAAGACTTATTTCCCCGATATAGAGACAGGCCTTTTGAAAAAAATACTTATTATGCTAAGTTTTTCTTCGCGCATTGGCGTAAGCTTGGAGAACAGCATAAAAAGGGAAGGTTTTTTGAGGATAGCCGATTGCTATGCTTATCCGGCAAAAAAAGTTAAGTCTTTCCTGAAACACACGGTGGATTATAAGCCAGCGATAAGCTTAAAAGAAGTAAAAGAAAATTCAAAAATTGTATCGACGATAAAATTTCATTTTTTTGACAACAGTGCGGGCTTTTGCGATGCGAAGCTAACTACAACCTGGGATGGATATTGTAATATTAAAGATTTCTTTTTGCCGCTTTATCATGCGAAAGCAAGAATAGCGTATATGCTTAAAGAGAAAGTCATAATTCTTAATTACACGAAAAGCTTTGATTACCTTTCGCAGTTTACCATAAATTTTATAAAGAGTTTGCACGGTGGTATAAAACGCGTAGACTTTTTAAATGAGAAGGGTCAGGTTTTAGATAAAATAGAGTGTAACCTTGAAAAGCCTACATTTCTAATCGGGTATTATCCCAAAATTTTAGGTAAGGGGCTTACCTTTTTGGAAAAAGAGAAAAGATTTAAAAAACTAAATACTTTTGGGGGTGTTGTTTACCACGCCCCCATACTTACCAGATTTTCTCAAAGCAAAAGCAAAGAAGCGATTATATTAAATAATATTTTAATAAAAACAAAGGAAAAATATTTGCCAAACTGGGCAGTTTTAACAGACAGAAAGGCCAATTTTAGTTTGCTTTTGAAAAAATACCTCTTTGTGTGGCCATATATGGAAAAAGTATTTTTAGATGATATAAAGATGATCGAGAATTCTTTTTCAAGCCAGGATCAGAAAAAAGATTTTGTTCAAAACATTCCCGATACGCTTATTTTTGAGAAAGAAGAAGATTATAGCAAAATCTCCGATATTTTATTTGACCTTTTAAAATGGCAATTTGAAGAGATCAAATTTCGAGGCTCTGTTGGTACATACGCTATAGGCAAAGATTTTTGTAAAATATCCATAAATAATTTATCGCCGGAAACAAAGAGAAAGATTAACAATACCTGCCTTTACTTAAACAATAAGAGAGTTTTTCTTGTCTAAATAATAGTATTAGCAACGAGTTATTACTGCATCTTTTTAGATATCATATAATATATATCATATGATATTTAAAAGGGCCTTTTATAAACATAAGGAAAAATGCTTAGTTTATTGGGTTAAAGCAAGTACTGTTAAGCTAAAAACAAAAAGAAAGCGTTTTCAAAAATAGCGTTAGCTGGCTTGCTTTTTTTCGTTTTAATATGGTATACTTATATGGTAGTGGAGGCGACGAAAGGGCAAGTCCCGCAATGTGCGGGAGGCGCAAAGCCACGGGTCCAAAATCACAAGTTAACGCAAATAGTGTAAATCGCAAAGAGACGCGGCAGCTAGAGAGCGTAGTCAGGCGATATCAGCTATATTTGCGTTTATTAGAAGAAAATGGATAGCCGGGCTGCCGAACGTCTCAAAAAACGTGCGGCAGTCTGGCTATTTTTTTTTAGTGAGGCATCAACCCCACACCCAGAAAACAGGGTGTGGGGTGCGTAGTCGAACTACCCCCAAAGGGGAGTTAACAAAGGAGTAGTAGATGAGAATAAAGAAAAGCAAAGGGCAATCAATCATAGAATATATCTGTGTTTTTCTTGTGTTCGCTGCCGCTGGCGTAGCAACCTGGGTAATAGCGAGCAGGGGTTTCGCCGGTTACCAAAACAAATCGGCTAACCAGATATTACAAAGTGGCTCAACTGTAGCTAATCCTTAAGTATAAGAGTGATATGAGAAACAAAAAAACGCAAAGTATAATTGAATATGTAGGTTTAGTGGTGATTGTTTCTCTGGCAATGTCGGCAATGTTTTTACATATACGAAGAGCGGTGGATGTTAGGATGAGGCATTTAGCCCAGGAGTTAAATGAAACTAATAGATAAGAAACTTAAAATGAAACATTATAAAGCGCAGGTAATTATCGAGTATTTAATTGTTTTAGGGGCGATTATAGCGGCTATAATCGGCTGTACGCTTTCCGCGGGCGCCTTGCAGATAGGAGTTAACAAAGGGTTAACCGATTTGCAGGCCGGTATAGACCAGCGGACAAAATAATAGGTGATTATGTTGAAAAAAGCTCAAAGTTTCTTTGATTACGCAGTTTTGATCGCGATAGTCAGTATATCACTGATCGCGATGGGTGGATACGTAATGCGTTCAGTTAATGCGAGGGTTCATCACATAAAAGCGGATTTAAATGACCCTATTAACGGTATTCGTTAACAATTAAAGGAGGTGAATGGAGATGGTCAAAAGAAAAGCGCAAAGTATACTTGAATACGTAATAGTTCTTTCAGCGATTGTTGCGGCAGTGATCGCAGCAGCCAGAGGCCCTATTACAAATGCGGTGAACAATATGTTTAACGATGCGTCTACTACGATTACGGAGAAAAGCAGCCAGTTTCACAGTAACGTAGGTACGACCACAGCGAATAAGTAAAATTACTAAAAAGGAGGTGTTAAATAATATGTTAACCAAAACAAGAAAAGCACAATCAACAGCGGAATACGCGATATTGCTTGCGCTTGTTGTTGCGGCAGCAATGGGCATACAGAATGAAGTCAGGCGCGCGATTCAATCCAGAGTGCATGACGCGGCAATGGAACTTTCAGCCGGAAAACAGTATGAGCCGACAGACGCGCTTAAAACAACAACAAATCAGCAATCAGAGCGCACAAGAGAAGAGAGCTATGCGCAGGAAGGAAGCAATGCTCCTTGGATAATAACAACGGATACAAGTTCAGCTGAGTATACGTCCAGAACTACACAGTAAGATAGTAAAGAGTAACAGTATAATTTTAAAAGGAGGTGTGAAATAATATGTTAACCAAAACAAGAAACGCACAAAGCACATTAGAATATGCGCTGATTCTCGCGGTTATAGTGGGCGCGTTGCTTACGATGCAAAACTATCTTAAAAGAAGCGTTCAGGGGAAATTACAGGCAACTGCTGATGAAATTGGCGAACAATATTCTCCCGGCTTAACCCAGAAAACAGACCATCTAATTTCAGGAGTAGATACAATTACCGAAACTACTGTTTCCGGGGCAAGCGGAAAAACCACAACCGAAGTTTTCGGAGGTAGCCAGGAACAGACAACAAGACGTGAAATTAAGTCCCTTGATACTGAAAAATGGGTAGCGCAGAATCAGCAATAGTAATTGTTTTTGAACGAAAGTTAGTGTGATTGATACTCTTTAAAAGGAGGGGTTTGCATATTTGCCATGAAAAACTTTAAAACGGCTCAAGCTGTTCTCGAGTATTCTCTGCTGATCGCGGTTATAGTTGGCGCAGCCATTGCTATGCAGGTTTATATAAAGCGTAGCATGCAGGGGCAAATCCAATTATCCGGTGACCAGGTAGGAGATCAGTATGTGGTGGCAGATACAAAGAATCACGAACTTTATAGATCAGAAGCGAGTGTAACAGAGTTGACTGCTCCTGGTTGGGGGCATCCAACAACCGTAACTGGTGTTAGTGGCTCATACAGTTCAGAGAAAGAAAGGCAATTGCATATGTGGTAAATATATAGGAATATAATTATAAAGCGGTAAAATAATATATTAAAGCAATATCATTATGAGGAATAAATATAAAAAAAGCCAGTCGGTATTGGAGTACGCAATAATTATTGCTTCTGCGGTAACCGCTTTACTCGTGATGCAGCATTACTTTAACAGAAGTGTCCAGGGAAAACTCAAAGATACGGCGGATTCTTTGGGCGGCCAATATTTTTCATCCGCTTTTTCTATCCCACTTCCGGAAAGCGGTTACAGGGTTTCTCCTGCAACAACCAATAATAATGTAGGTAAGATTGTTTCTTTCCACTCCTCAGGCGCGGTCAATCGTTCAACCACCGGATTTTCATACGAAGGTGAAAGAGGTTTTGCTGTATCGACCAGTTCGACGCACCGGTCAGAGTCAGGCAGGCTTACTTCAGTAGCCCAG
>JBAZGZ010000159.1:0-4315 GCA_041652615.1 Candidatus Omnitrophota bacterium
TGATCGGCAATCTTAATAGGCTCATTGAAGATAACAGCGGAGGCTTAAAGAATACTGTCAAGAATTTTGAAACGACCTCTGAAAATTTTGAAGAATTTAGCGATGATCTGAAGCGTAATCCATGGAAGCTTTTGTTCAAGACAAAAGAAAAACCGCGGGTAGTTGAAAAAGAAGAAAAAGTTGAGCAAAAAAAGAAATAGCTTTCGAGGGTAGGTGTAAGCCGTTTTTTTGTTTAATTTTGCCTTTTGGATAAGTTTTTCAGAATTTCTTTTCTTTTTATTTTTTCCTCCTTAAGTGACCTGCGCATAACTCTTTGCTATTAAATAAGATATAAGATTTTAGCTAATACTCTACCGAAAAAAGATAGCGCTTCCCCCAAATCCTTCCTTGCCCTTATTTTCCTTGTTTCTATACATTATACTTTTATAAGAACAAGGGTAGGGGCAATTAATGCCAATAAGAAAAGTATTTAGATTATGATTAATAGAAAAATAAAGAAAAATTATTTCTTCCGCGCCATTTCTTTGGCTATTATTGTGTGCTTTTTAGTCACAACCGTAGCCCCGAGAGAAGTTTTTGCCCAAGCCCTTTCTGCTCCTCAAGCTTTGGTCCCTTTAAGCCCAGCCTTCACGCCTACCCTGGTTCGTGGAATACGCGTCTATCCTGACAATCCACTCAAATTCGACTTTATCGTCGATTCTGGTGATACTGGGTTTAAGGGGCCTGAACTTCAAACGGAAAGTGAAAAACTGATCCGTTATTTTTTAGCATCTCTCACCCTTCCGGAAGATGAGCTCTGGGTCAATCTTTCTCCGTATGAAAAAGACCGTATCGTCCCTGACAAGCTTGGCCAGACAGAGATGGGAAGGGATATGCTGGCCCAAGACTATCTCTTAAAACAAATAACCGCCTCTTTAACTAATCCTGATAGTGATCTTGGTAAAGAATTCTGGGCTAAAGTCTACAAGGAAGCCTATGAACAATACGGCACCACTCAAATCCCTGTCGATACCTTTAATAAAGTCTGGATCATGCCTGAGAAGGCAGAAGTCTATGTGCAGGCAGATAAAGCGTTTGTCGTTGAATCGCGATTGAAAGTTATGTTGGAGGAGGATTATCTTGCACTAGCGAATAGCGGGCAGCGTATAGCGGATAGTAACGGCAAAGATCTAAACGCTAAACGCTCTACGCTAGTTTCTGATATTGTTCGCGACATCTTCATCCCCGC
Source organism: Candidatus Omnitrophota bacterium (assembly GCA_041652615.1). GTDB lineage: Bacteria > Omnitrophota > Gorgyraeia > Duberdicusellales > 4484-171 > JAJYOP01. The sequence goes on from JBAZGZ010000159.1 coordinate 1,229, forward strand.
CCTTGAGAAAGAAGTCAATGAAGGTAAGAACTTTGCCCAATTAAGACAGATCTACAACTCGCTCATCCTCGCGTATTGGTACAAGACCAACCTTAAAAATTCTATTTTGAATAAAGTTTATGCGGATAAGAGGAAGATAAAAGGAATTGAATTAGGGGATAGCGGACAGCGTATAGCGGATAGTAACGACAAAAATCTAAACGCTAAACGCTCTACGCTAAACGCTAACAATCCTTCACCAGATACCGTTCAGGCTATTTACCAAAACTACCTCTCCACCTTCAAAAACGGCGTGTGCAACATGATGAAGGTCGAGTATGACCCCTATGCCAAGAAGAGCGTCCCGCGGAAATACTTTGCCGGAGGGATCGAGTGGAAGGTGTCGAGCGCGGTGACGACGACGAGTAGTTCAGCGGTGGGCAGTGCGGTCATCAATACCCTCAAAAAGACAGCGCTTGTTTCATTGATCACAATAACATTAATGTTGCCTGGTGATAAAAAATCAAAACCAACTTCTCTGGGAAATATTTTTACAGAGGAAGAAATGGCCCATGCACTTTACGCTGCGAAGGAATTCCCAGAGACCATGTTTTTTGCCTCAAGTGTTGATGATCTTATTTCCACTTTCGGAAAAGAAAACGCAATTGTTATTCTGAAGATTGCGGCAGAAAAAGAACCTCGGGAAGCATTCATTGAGAGTGAAAAGCTTGTTTCCGCTCTTGGAAAAGAAAACGCAAACAGTATCTTAAGAACAGCGGCGAATGCGGACCCCTTCAATATTTTTATTGATCAAAGTAATCTTAAGAATCACCGTTTATTGGGAGAAGATTTTTGGGAGGATTTAAAAAGAAGGCATCCGATCGAGGCATTTATGGCCGAAGAGGCAGACCCTTCTGAAAATATTTTAATCGAAACTTCGATCAATATTGCCGCTGGTCGGTTACTTGAAATGCTAAAACTACCTGAAATGTTCCCAAACACAAAGAACGCGGTTGATTTGATTTTAGAGGCGCGGGCACTTGCCGGAGAAAAAGTTATTTTTGGCCCAGGCACCCATGTTATTAATATTACAAGCATTGAAGAAAGATTCGATTCGCAGAAGATGAAAGATTTTGAGCTTGCCGCCGGCGTAGCAAAAGAAAATATACAGTTTTTAAAAGGTGATCGTCAATCCCTGAAAGATAGCTTTTTCACAGCGATCGAAACAAGCCGTGGCCCGACGACGATCCTTTATGGCGGTCATGGAGAAAAAGAATATCTACACCTTGCCATTTTTCCTAACGACTTAATGATAGATTATGACGAGCTTGGCGATGCGTTGATCGCGCGAGGCAATATCGATGAGATCGTCTTTTTGAATTTCAGCTGTTTTTCATATAATTTTATAAAAAACCTTGAGGGTTATTTGAAATCAAAAGGGGAGAAATTTCCGCTTTTTATGGTTTCGGGGGCAAATAGGGACATGCTTGGCCCTAAAACCGAAAATGATTTTTTTGGTTTGATGAAAAAGAATTACACCGGAGGCCCTGTCACGATCAAGCATTTTTTGGAAGCAGAAAACAAAGAACTTTTTCGTTTTGAGAATCCTGCCTTTTTTTACGGGATTAATCCAGCAAAATTCAAAGCGCTTATTAAGAAATATTTTCCATCGATAGATATAGACAAAATTGACGACATTGACATGCTTGAAATCGGAGAGAATCGAGTCGTTAAGCCGAAAGACGCGGATATTTTTGAGGGCCCGGGATACGCTGCCATTGGCGATAGAGCGACCAAGACTGTTCATCTCATTTCTGCTGTACCCCAAGCCCAGCCTGGTGCGTCATCGACTGTTTTAAAGTTCACACCCGAAGTCTATAAAGCTATTTTTGATGATGCAAATGAGCAGTTAAAAGATCTTGGTGTTCGCCTTACGTTCGATGTAAAGACTTATGATGAAGGGAAAAAAGAAAAATGGATCCCTTATGAGGCCTATGGCCAGGCGACAGCGGAATTCAAAGATGGAAAAGTTATTTTGCCGAGCCCGGAGGAGCGCAACGGGATCGTTGATCTCCTTGTGGATCCGTATACGATCGATATGGTGGCGGTTCAAAGCGAAGAGAAAAAAGCTGTTATCCCTATGGGGGATATTAATGTTTTAAAGCATTTGTATGTATCAAGCTTGTTAAATGAAATGGCACTTTTTTCAACTGATTTTATGCGCCGTGGCGCTTTTAGCCCGAAGGCGATGATGCGTTTTCAGCGGTTGACAAGCTTAGGAATGACACCTCAAGAGATCGCGGATCATTTTAAGGCTGTCACATACAAGATAGAACCGTTAGCGGATACAGGCGCAACAATGTTTCAAGAGACGCTCAAAGCTTATTCCAATCTTGACACTCAAGGAATGGGCCTTATGAGAGCCTTGGCCATACGGAACGGTTATGATAATGACAAATATATGCATGAAAAAGTTTCTGATGTATTTACAAAAGAAGTTGCGGAGGATTTAAGGGCTCTCGAGGCGATGTGGGGAAATTTGAACTATCTTGAGCAAGGGCAGCAGGCCATAGATTCACCGTATCGTTCCCGTGAAGCGATCGAAGAAAAGGCGAAGGCGCTGAGAGAGAAATATCGTGCTTATAAAGGTTTTATTAATAAAAATGACAATGTTGATTTAGGGTTAAGCCTGGCGGTTTTAAATATTGATGATAGGTTCATTGATCCTTTGCTGAAGAGGTTATCGACAACAACGGCGGCTCCTAAAAAAGAAATGCAAGAAGCGGTGGCAGTGTCGTCCAGTATTGTTATTCGGCCTTTTGACGCAAAGAAGTTGACCGTGCAAGAGAAAAGTGTTTTTGTCGAGAAAATTTATAATTTAAATGAAGAATATTTTGGCGGGAATGAAGAATTTGATAAATTTGAGATCGAAAGCTCCCTTGACGATCCGAACGCAAAAGCGTTCTTTGCTTTCGACGGTGAAGATATCATTGGGTTCGCGGCGTATTCGTTGGTTGATGACGGATCTATTGTTGACCTTGATTACCTTGTTTATACGGATCGCCTGTCCTATGCGAAATTAGCGAAGGCAGAAATACAGGCAAAGTT
>JBAZGZ010000160.1:0-4309 GCA_041652615.1 Candidatus Omnitrophota bacterium
TTTAAAGCCTCGACAAGCCGTAAACCATTAAAATCAAACTGACGCATCATAAGCCAAATATCATAAAAATCTTTCATACGGCTGTTTAAAAGTCCTAATTTTATCATCGCTTCAAACTTTTCACTGACAATGCTTTCGGCAGGATATCCTTTAAGTTTAGGCTTTGGAAAATCTAAGATCACCGGATACTCAATCTTTTTTGGCTTCGGATAAATGCTATCTCCAAAACCTATATCAATTTGCATAGGAATTCGAGAACGCACAAGCAAACCGACAAATTTAACTCTTACTCCTTCATAATCAGCATCTTCTTTTATTCGTTGGCCCTTTACAGTCTTGGAATCGAAAATAAGACCATCGGAAACAACGCTAATCTCGCAAACATCTTTTATCATTTTTTCGATACTGGCTATCTTATTGTCATATTGTGCCAAAAAATCTATATCAAGAGTAGTTCTCCGTTCTGGTATATGCCATACCATAAACATCAAAGCGCCTTTAAGAACAAATATATCCTCGTATTTAGATTGGCTCACACGATAAAGGAACCTTTCCATGCCATAATATTGAAGCACTTCAGAAAATGGCCGATTATCTTCTTTCGCTTTATTATGTAATTTAGCCCTTACCGAAGCTTCTAAATTCTTAACATCCTTTTTCATATCATAGCTTCCAGTATTGGTTTAATAATCCTGCTAACCCGACAAATCTTAGCGTATTTCATGATTTCCCTAGGGTCTACCTTTTTTTCTGTAATACCTGTTTTAAGAGTTTCTCTGGCAATGTTGACTCCTATACGATTACGAAATTTAAAACAATCAACGATAGTTCTAGCAAGATTATAGACTTTGATTTTATAGCCTTCTATTTCATGTACTTCAAGACCTGCCTTCCATGCTTTAGGAGCAAAGCGGTAAAACATTACCGGAGGGTATTTAATTCTGTTAGCGTGTGTGCCTTGCGGTATGGCTATATCCACATATCTAGGGATTTCATTAGTTACCTCATGAAAAGAAAGGGCGGAAATAAGACAAATAGCACCTTTTGGAGCCTGAAGAGATGCGATAATAAGATCAGGATGAGACCCCGGTTTATAATTGACTACGCGATAAAGCCCCCGCGCAATCTTTTCCACTTTTCCCGATTTTTCTATCGCACTAAGTGAATCGGGATGAAATCCTGCTTTAAGGATATCAGTAAAACGCAGTACTCCCCCATGTTTCTTAAAATACTGTATAAGTTCTTGCGTTCTTGGACTCATATAGCCTCCGTATAATCTCTCTATACTTATCAACAAGTATATATATTTTATACGTAATTGTCAAGCCTTTATTTCTGGGGTAAACAGGCACACAAAGGGCGCTGCGAAAGCCCGAAGGGCTAGAGCCGCCCGACTGTGACTGCTATTACCCAACCCACCGTTTTCCCAAGAGATTCGGCTTCCCCGCCCGCAACTCCCAATTAAGTTGCGGGGGGGGCGGACTCTAACGAGCAAAAATCAAACACCTTTTAAAAAATTTTTGGCCGCCGCCGCAATAAAAAAGGACTTTTTATTTAGGATTTTTGCGAGGAAGAGGACGCAAAGTGTTTGGCGAATTTTGCCCCCACCCAAAATTCGCCAAACACGAAAAGCCGAATCGGACACGCCTAAACATTAGCTAGAAGCCCCGCCCCAGCGGGGCGCCAAGTGAGGCCTGCGCCTACGCAGGCCGAACGGTGCAAGGGAGATACGGGAGCGCCGGCCAAGGCGCGGCGCCTAAAGTTCATTGAATTTTAAAAAATGAATAAAGCGTATTGTAAAGTCGAAACAAAAGGCCATCCGAAAGTCCGGATAAAGACTTTGGGGGCAAAAAATTCGTAACTCTTTTTAGATTCTTGGGTTGGCATTTTTGTTTTTCCTCAAAAAATAAAAAATTAAAGGGGGCAAAAAATTCAAAAGAAAAGAGCTTTTTGTGGGCGATTTTGATGTTTTTGCGTCCTGCTCTTTGAGCAGTCCGCGTCCCGCAGTTGCGGGACTAAAAAGCAGATATGAGAGAAGCGGCGAAGGAGTTAGGCGTTATGCGTTAGACCTTTTATTATTGGTTTACAAAGGGATGGGTTAAACCTAAGAGGGATTACCGAAATTCTCGGTTTTTACTAAAAATGATTTAAGGGAAATCAATGAGTGGAGAAATAGTCTAAGGGAGAAGTATGATCAAGGCCATTTTAGATACATTTGTAGCCATAGCAATTTTCCTTATTGGATTTCTTCATAAGAGAATGACTAGGAAATGGTTTATCTTTTCACTTGTATGTATCGTTATGGCCCTCGGCATTAACGGTATTTTTATGTATAATGACGGCAAAAATGCTACAGAAGAAAAAGTAAACTTAAACAAAAAAATTGATAATCTCTCCGCAGAGAATAGGAAAAGTCAGGGAACAATCAATAATCTAGTGACGATGAATAATGAACAGCAAGAAAAAACAAATGAGCTTAAATCTATGGTAGTAAATCAGAGCGCTAAAATAGATGAGCTTAATCATCGAATTGCTCAGTTAGTTAAACTTTTAGAAGAAATTTCTGTTGCTAAACTTGAAAAAACAGATAGTTACGTTAGGGCAAAAGAAATATATAATTCTGCTATGAACCTTATGAATCAAGGAAATCAAAAAGAAGCTGCTCAGAAGTTTTTGGAATTTAGAGAAATCGCCATCAAAGAGGGTGCATATGAAGCGGCTGCCATATCTTCTTTAATTGCATCCTATAGATTCGAGGACATAGGTGAGGAAACGAAAGCTGCGCAGTTGCAATCTGAAGCAGGAGACTTTTTCATAAAGCTTAATCGGTTTGGTGAGGCAAAAATATGGAAAAATAACGCAAAAGAATTATATAAACAACAAGGCCTTACTACTGAGGCAATGAGTCTAGACAGAGAAATTAAAACATTAGAATTAAGACTTAAATAAATTTTTTAACTATGCATAAAGTTGCAATATATATTCGCGTTAGCACAGAAGATCAAGCTAAAGATGGTTATTCTCTTGAGGTCCAGCGAGAATATCTTGAATCTTTTGCTAAGCGCGAAGGTCTTGAGATATTCAAGATTTATCAAGACGATGGCATAAGTGGTTATTCTACCGAGCGCCCTGCCTTAAAAGGACTCCTTAAAGACGCTAAAGAGAAAAAACTTGATTTGGTTTTGGTTTACAAGATAGACAGATTTAGCCGCAATCTGAAGGATTTGTTAAATTTAGTGGATGAACTGTCAACCTATGGCGTTGGTTTTAAGTCTGCAACAGAACCATTTGATACGACTACGTCAGCGGGAAAGCTTATGTTTCAGCAGTTGGGGAGTTTTGCAGAGTTTGAGAGGAATAGGATTGCCGAGAGAGTATTCCCCGGTATGGTTAAAGGTGTTCAGCGAGGCAATTGGCAGGGCGCTCGATACGCTCCTTATGGTTATACATATAACAAAGAAAAAAAACTTTTAGAAATAGACGAGAAGGAGACAGCAGTTGTCAAGCTTATATACACAATGTTTCTTTGTGATAAAAGTATCCGCGCTATTACCGAGTATCTTACTCGCAAAGGATACAGAAATAGGAAAGGCAATATATTTAGTACAAAGCTAATCGGTGATATTCTAAAGAACAGAATCTATACTGGAAAGCTTATTTGGAATGCCCATCATTACGACAAAACCCAGAAAACAAAAAAGGGCTACAGATATATCAAAAACCCACCTGAAAAAATCATAATCTCGCAAGGCAAGCATCAGCCTATTATTTCAGAAGAAGATTTTGAGCTTGTACAAGAGAAGCTTAAAGAACGAAAGGTTGAGCGAAGGAAGAAGGTAAACGACTATCCGCTTTCAGGCTTGCTTTATTGTGCAAAATGTAATCATAAATATTTAGGTATTTCGTCTATTTCTAATCACCGCACCGGCGTTAAAAAGAGATGTATCGTTGTGCCGGGCCTTATAGAAGCTTTATCAAGTGTAAAAACAAGAGTGTGAAGGGGCAAGAAATAGAGTCAGAAGTATCAGAGATATTAGAGACACTCCTTAAAAATGACAAGCTAAAAACGAGCCGATGGATGAACGTGACTCCGGCAAATTTTCCTTCTTTTGCAGAAAGCACAAAAATTGACCTTGAGAAGGTCAAAAATAGGCTTCAAAGTAACCTTAAAAAACAGTCAAAGCTAACCGACGCCTATTTGGAAAATTTGCTAAGTGAAGAATTATACAAACAGAAAAACGAAAATTTTAGACAGGAGGAGGAAGAGTTTAAGAAACTCATTGCATTACAAGAAGTTAGAGAGATTGAG
>JBAZGZ010000161.1:0-4306 GCA_041652615.1 Candidatus Omnitrophota bacterium
CACAGTGGAAATACATTGAAATATAATTGTATTTCTACTGTATATCGCAAACGTTGTGAGCGTATATCAACTGTATTTCAATGTATCGTCGATATGACAAAATTATCTTTATCCGATAAGTTCTGTATAGCCATAACCACTCTCTTTGGAGTTGGTTTCGCGCCTTTTTTTGGCGGGACACTTGCTTCAATCGTAGCCGTAGTTATTTTTTTAGCTGTAAAGTCACAGGTTTGTTTTCTTAGTATTTTTATCGTAGCCTTAATCCTTTCTTTTCTGCTTTGTTCCCGCGCAGAACTTATTTTCCAGGAGAAAGACAGTAAAAAAATTATTATTGATGATTTTTGCGGGATGAGCCTTCCCTTATTGTTCATGCCGCACGATATTCGCTTTGTAGCGGCGGCTTTTTTCCTCTTTCGCGTATTTGACGCTTTTAAAGTGCCGCCAATAGACAAAATCGAAAGATTTAAGGGTGCAATAGGTGTCGTGGGTGATGATTTAGCGGCAGGCGTTTACTCGCTTGTAATGCTTGAGATAGTAAGGTTGTTTGTGAAATAGAAGATAGAGGATGGAAGTTCGAAGATAGAAGGAATTAGGATAGTGATTTTATGGCCCTTTGTGATAATAGATTACAGAGGGTTTATTATTTTAAGTAAAATTTGAGAAAGGAGGCGTAATGCAAAGAAAATTATTTTTATATTTATTTTTTATCGGATTATGCTTTATGCCATCAGTTATATTTTCGCAAAGCAATAAGTTAACAAACGAACAAATAGTCAATACTGCAATCGGTAAGGCAAAAGGATTAGGTTATAAAACAGAAGATATGAATATCTTATATGATGAGGATAATAAAGAGATTAAAGAACATTTAAAACGCAGCGGAGTGTCTACTTATAACGAAAAGACTCAAAAATTGGAGAAAGATTTACCCACTACACCGGAACAAGAATATCCTGAGTTAAAAGATAGGGATTATCAATCGGTTTATTTTGGGCCCAAAGAGAGCATTAAGGGCGGAGACTTATGGGTATTTATAGATAAAAGTACAGGTGAAGTAATAAAATCTATCCCAGGCCAATGACCTGTCTATTGCTTGAACGAAGCGGAAAATAGTTTTTCGTAAATTGGCCCTTGAGGTTTGAGGATACTTCTAAAAAGAGTTATTTCATTGACAGGGAATTTACCTTTTACAGCAATAGATTCTAGCTGTTTTTTAAATACTTCTATGTTCTTTGAGCTTCTGAATCGCGCCAATGTTATATGAGATTTGAATCTTTCTTCCTTTTTAAAGCCGAGAGTTTGCAGATTATCTTCAAGAAATGAATAAATTCTTTTAAGCTTTTCTTCCGTATCCGTAGCTACAAAAAAAACTCCAGGATATTTTTCATTAGGGAAGAATCCGAATTTTTCTAAATTCAATTCCAGAGTTTTATGTTGTTTACCGGAAGTGCTTATGATTTCTTCTATGTTTTTGATTTTTTCCTCATTAACTTCCCCAAGAAATTTAAAGCTTAAATGTAAATTTTGCACTTGGACCCATTTTGTGTCGCAATCGCATTTTTTTAGTTTAGCCGTAAGGCGGGATAGCTCTTCTTTGAGACTTTTAGGAAGGTCTATGCCTATAAATAAACGCATAATCTTTTGTATAATAAATCTATCACCATAAAACTTACTTTTTTTCGCACATAGTCTCTGCTGCCTTTGATTACCGCTTTCTTTGCGATTATGCCGTTCTTGTCAGCGACAGCAAAAAATACAGTGCCTTGGTTTACGCCTGGTTGTGTGCCTGGACCAGCAAAGCCAACCACAGAAAGTCCCATGCTTGCTTTAAATGATTTTCTTGCGCCTTTTGCAAGTAAAACAGCCACATCTTCAGACACACCTTCGGTTTTTTTAAGTAAAGGAAACGGTATTTTAAAAAACTTATTTTTTGCTTCCAGTGAATAGGTCACGACGGAACCCTTAAAGACCATAGAGCTGCCTGGTATTTTTGTTAAAAGATAAGATAGATAGCCGCCGCTGCAGGATTCTGCCGCAGCTAGGCTGATTTTTTTGGTTTTTAGAAGCCCAATCAGATTTTTTAATTTATTCATTTTATCCATTCTATCAAAGTTATGATTTTAGGCAAGCTAACGTCTGTATTGTTTTTACCATTTCTAACCTACGAGGTTAGAAATGGTATGAATCAAAGAGCGTATTTTAAGTAGAAAATTGTCAATTTAGTGCGGGTTGAAGCCTTTGACACTCAATTTTATTGCGTTATAATATGCCTCGCGTTGCCGCTATCGCGGTCGTGCAGGTTAACACAGATGAATTTCAATGTAATTGAAACACAATAGGAATGCAGTGGATATGCATTGAAATGCAATTGTATTTCTACTGTATATTGCGAGCGAAGCGAGCATATATCAACTGTATTTCTATTTAATATCTGTGGTCATCTGCGATTTCTTATCTGTGATCATCTGTGGAAAACAGGAGTTAAAAATGCTAAAACCAAAAGTATCAGTCATCGGTGCGGGCAATGTTGGTCTGCGCTACGTCTATAGTCTAATGATAAGCGGTTTTGCGCGTTCTATTGCTATCCTTGATAAAAATAGAGAGCGCACAGAAGGTGAAGTAATGGACCTTAAAAGTTGCATGCCTTTTGTTTCTCAGATTGAAATCTCTGTTGGTGACTACAAAGACCTTAAAGATTCCGATATTGTGGTTATTACTGCCGGAGCAAAACAAAAGCCCGGGCAGGCCCGTCTTGAGCTGGTAAAAGAAAATATCGCAATATTTAAAGAAATTATACCAAAAGTAATGGAATATGCACCTCGTGCAATATTTTTGGTTGTAACAAACCCCGTAGATGTACTTTCTTATGCCGCGTATAAAATTTCTAAAAAACCATACCAAGAGGTAATTGGTTCAGGAACAGTTCTTGATAGCGCGCGTCTTCGATTGCTTTTGTCGCAACACTGTAACATAGACGCAAGGAATGTTCATGCTTATGTATTGGGTGAACATGGCGACAGCGAATTTGCCGTATGGAGCCGGGCAATGATTGGCGGAATTTTGTTTAAAGAATATTGTCCGATGTGCAATAAATGCGATACGAAAACCGCGCTTAGCGATATCTTTGGCGAAGTAAAAGATTTTGCTTATAAAGTAATACAAAAAAAGGGCGAGACATCGTATGGCGTGGGCCTTTCAATGACAATGATTACACGAGCCATCTTAAAAGATGAAAATTCAATATTACCCGTGTCTTGTTTAGTAGAGGATTATTACGGGGTGAATGATGTTTATTTAAGTATGCCCTCAATAGTTAACAAGAACGGAATAAGAGAAGTGTTTAAAATAAAACTTAACGAGGAAGAGGAAAATAATTTTAAAAATTCAGCCAAGATTCTTAAGGCGGTTATCGAACAATCTGGTCTATGATAAACACAAATTACCACGAATAAGATTTTTTATTCGTGGTAATTCGTTTCCTAATTCGTGGATATTTGTATATAAAAAAAAGATTTTAATGAAAGACATAAGAATTAAATTTATAGAAAAAATACAGAGAACGCCTACGGTTATGAGTTTTCGTTTTCTTGCGCCTGAGAAAATAAACTTTATTCCGGGGCAATTTTTACAAGTTATTTTTGATGAGAACAACAGGGCGAATAAAGATTTGAATAAGTATCTTTCTTTTTCTTCTTCTCCCACAAAAGAATATATTGAAATAACAAAAAGAATAAGTGAAAGTCAATTTTCAAAAAGATTATTGAATCTAAAAAGTAACAACGAAATACTCATAAAAGCCCCACTTGGTAATATCGTTTTTTTGGATGAGTATAAAGCAATTGCGTTTCTTATCGGCGGCATAGGTGTTACACCGGTTATCTCAATTATTGAATATATATGCGATAAGGGATTGGATACGGATGTTCTGCTTTTTTATTCTAACCGTAGAGATGATGATATTGCTTTTAGAGAAGAGCTTGATAGTTGGCAGAAAATAAACAAAAATATAAGAATAGTTTATACTGTTACAGAATGCCCCCCAAAAGATAAAAAATGTGTTTTTGGTTTTATCGACAAAGCGCTTATTAGCGAAAAAAAATGTGATTTGGCAAACCGTATGGTTTTTATCTTTGGTCCGCCAAAGATGGTTAAAAGCATGCAAGATCTATGTTTTGATTGCGGTTGCCAAAAGGAGAACGTAAAGATAGAGAATTTTATCGGCTATTAAAGAATAGATGCGGATTGCCGCGGATATTTACGCGGATTTACGCAAGCGAGTCGCTGGCGTTTATCCGCGTTTAGATCC
>JBAZGZ010000162.1:0-4237 GCA_041652615.1 Candidatus Omnitrophota bacterium
ACAGTTTTTTCTTCGTTTTTGATAAGTATTTTAATGCTGCCCAGGAAAAAAATATAATGTGAATGGAGAAAAAAGTTTGCATTATTATTCCGGTAAAAAGCGTTTCTTCAAAATTTGAGGCCTGCGTACAAAGCCTTCTCAAGCTAAATTATACCAATTTTGACGTCATTGTTGTGGATGATAGCGAAAACGGAAGCCTTGAAATCCCTGCTGATAATTACAAGAAAATCAAAATTTTTCGTTCGCGCGGCGAAGGCCCATCTTACGCGAGGAATTTAGCCGCTAAAAATACAGATGCTTTATTTTTAGCTTTTACGGATTCTGATTGCATTGTGGATAAGAATTGGCTGGAAGAATTGTTTAATGGTTTTGAGAAGTTTCCTGAAGCGGGAGCCTGCGGCGGCATCCAAAAAATACCCGAAGACGCTTCAATTTTCGAGAAAAAAGTCTTCTTGTTCATGGAAAAAATCGGTTTTATCACTGACTATATAAAAAAATCCGGCAACGAAAATATCCTTGAAGTTGTGCATAATGCTTCCTGCTGCGCGATGTACAGGAAAAATGTTTTTCTAAGTGAAGGAGGTTTTTTGGAGGGGTTATGGCCCGGAGAGGATGTCGAACTGGATTACAGGCTGCGCAAAAAAGGATATAAGTTGTACTTTAATCCTAAGGCAATTGTTTATCATTACCGGCCGGAAAATTTAAAAGGATTTTTAAGAATGATGTACCGGTATGGATTATCGTGCGGGCTCTTAACAAAAATGTACGGCATTTTTAGGAAAATACAGATATTACCTTTACTCGCCGCGTGCGTTGCGGTATTGTTGGTTTTAAGTTTTCCTTTGCATTTTCTGCATTCTTTATTAATTATAATCGGAATATTTCTATTTGGTTTTCTTCTCTATCTTTGCTTGAATTTCTATGTGTTTTTTTTATCCTGTCTGGCTTTAGTTTTGTGGAACCTGGGATTTATTGCCGGGCTTTTTTCGCGCCAGAAAACATCAGCTAATCAATAAGGTCCAGATATGAAAATTTTAGTAATCAATCAGCCTTTCATCAGTGAATATTGTCGTTGTCAGCGCTGGCCGGCAAGGACAAGGGCCAGAGCGCTGCGCCCGCCGGATTGGTTGTGTTATGCCGCGGCAGTTTTAAAACGTGACGGGTTTGAAACAAAGCTTTATGATTTTGTCGCCAACAAATGGGGCAAAGATAAGCTCAGAGAACTGGTTAAGAATGAACGTCCGGATTTTGTCGTGCTTGACTCCTCAACACCATCAATATCTTCCGATATCGAATGCGCCGTAATATGCAAAGTTCTCGGAGCCCGCGTTATAATGGTGGGCACGCATGCCACAGCGTTACCGGTTGAAACCTTGGCTGCTGCTTCCGGAGCCATTGATGTGATTGCGCTTGGTGAATATGACTTTACTATTTCGGATATAGCAAACAACTGGGGAAATCTTCAAAATGTTAAAGGAATATGTTATTGGAATGGCGCTACCGGTGTGCAGACCAGCCTCAGGCCCTTGATTGATTCTTTAGACAGCCTGCCGTTTCCACTCTATGAAAGCCTGAATATTTTTGATTATTTTGACGTAACGCGGCTTTATCCTTATATTGATATTATCGGCGGCAGGGGCTGCCCTTACCAGTGTACGTTTTGCCAGTGGCCGCAGCTTATGTTTGGCCGCGCGTATCGTTTCCGTTCCGCCTCGCACATTGTTGATGAGCTTGAATACGACCTGAAAATTTTTCCAAAACTGAAATACGGAGAATTCTTTTTTGAGGACGACACTTTCACCGTCAATAAGGAACGGGCATACGCCATTTGCGAGGAGATTATGCGCCGCAATCTCAAAATCACCTGGTCAATTAATGCCCGTCCGGATATTTACGATGAGGAACTTTTTATAGTTATGAAAAAAGCCGGCTGCCGTGAATTTTTAGTGGGATTTGAATCAGGCGAGCAGGCGATCCTTGACGGCGTAAAAAAAGGCCTGAGAGTGAAGGAATCTGTAAAGTTTGTAAGTGTAGTGAAAAAAACCGGAATCGCCATTCATGGGTGTTTTGTCCTCGGCCTTCCGGGTGAGACTAAAGATACTGCTAAAAAAACAATTGATTTTGCGTTAGGTTTAAATCTGGATACGCTGCAGTTTTCCGCGGCAGTGCCTCTGCCGGGCTCAGAATACTTTGATTACTGCAAGGCGCAAGGCTTGCTTAAGACAAAATCATGGCAGGATTGGTTAGACGGCGGGGAACAGGGGGCAGTTGTAGATTACCCCGGATTAAGTATAAATGAAATAAATAAACTGGTAGACGAAGGGCTAAAACGTTTTTATTTCCGATGGTCATTTGTCTGGAAATTTCTAACCCATCATAAAAATATATTTGACGTTTATCGTAAACTTAAAGGGATAGGCAATTTTCTTTCCTACCTTTTTTTTAAGTAGTCCGGCGAAGGTGTATTTATTATAGGTAATAAAACAGCATAATGGCGAATATACTTTTAATAACTTATTATTTTCCTCCCCGTAATTCAATACCATGCCGCCGCGTTTATGCCTGGGCAAAATACCTTAAAAAAATAGGGCATAATGTCATGGTGCTTACCGCGGATTCGCCCGGGGATGAAGCTATTAATAGTTTTAACGTTGACCTCTCCGGCCTTGAAATCTATCGCCTAAAGTATTTTGATATTCTCTGCGGGTTGATGAAGGTGTTTAAACCGAGCGATTTTTTTTGTGCCGACAAAGAAGTAAAAAATAAAAAATCCTGGCATATTTGCCTTGCAGAAAAGATTTTTAACCCGATTAACGCTTATTTTTCCAGTAAAGGCATACTTTTTGGCTGCACCAGATTCCCTACTTTTTTTGAACACTGGTTTTTACGGGCATACAAACAAGCGAAACAGATAATCAAAGATCACGCTATCGATGTAGTTATAACCAGTTCTCCGCCGCCAACAATAAACCTTATAGGGTTGTATCTAAAAAGGAAATTTAAAAATATCCTCTGGCTTGCCGACCACAGGGATCTCTGGGTTGATAATCCCGCGCACAAAGGGATGTTTCCGTTTAGTATCCTTGAAAACCATTTTGAAAAAAAATGCATTGCTGCTTCGGACGTCCTGACAGTTGTTTCCGCCTGCATGGTCAAAAAACTTAGTGAAAAATATCCCGTCAAACAGCCGCATATTTTTTGTATCGAAAACGGATACGATGAAGATCTTCTGGAGACAATTTCTCGAGATAAACCTTTCCAGAAAGAATCCGTAAAGACAATTGTTTATTCTGGTACACTATACGCCAACCGCAGGAGCCCTGAGCCGCTGTTTAAGGCAATAGAGAGAGATTATGATTTTTTTAAAAATAAAATAAAAATAGTTTTTTACGGTAATTACGAAACGCGCCGGATTCTTAACAAATTTTCCAATATCTACCCCAGGCATCAGGCAATAATCGAATACGGAGGATTTCTTTCTTCTGCCGATATTCTCAAAAAAGAGAACGAAGCAGACGCGTTGCTTTTTATCGAAAACGATAAATTTGATGACGGTGTTTATAGCGGGAAGATATTCGAATACATGATGTTTGAAAAGCCAATTATATGCGTTGGCATAAATCCCGGCAGTTCTATCGGTAATATGCTGGAAAAAACGGGTTTATGTTTTTTTTGCGGCGATGATATAATGAAGCTTGAAGAGGTTTTACGTTTGCTTGTAAACGATAATAAAATAAATGTTTCTCCCGACCGTGAGTATATAAAAACTTTTTCCCGTCGGTCTCAAGTAGAAAACTTAAGCGCAATCATCGAGTCTTATTTGAATCATATAAAGCGTTAGATTGGTGTAGACAAATTTGGAGAAGTATGAGTGCTAGAGTAAAGATTGGAATAATTGGGCTTGGGTATTGGGGTAAGAACCTGCTGCGCAATCTCAATGAATTGAATGTGTTGGCTATTGCCTGCGATTGCGATAAAAATATCATAAAGGCAAGAAAAAAAGAGTTCCCGGGTCTAAAATATACATCTTCCGTTAGCGAGGCATTAAACAATCCGCAGATAAAAGGGGTAGTTATCGCTACGCCTGCGGCAACGCATTACGAAATTGCTAAAAGAGCGCTTGAAGCCGGTAAGGATGTTTTTGTGGAAAAACCGCTGGCGCTTAATATTAAACAAGGAAAAGAATTAGCCGCGCTTGCAAAGGCAAGAAAAAAAATATTAATGGTCGGACACATCT
>JBAZGZ010000163.1:0-4211 GCA_041652615.1 Candidatus Omnitrophota bacterium
TATCTTAAAGCAGCGTAAACATCTGCGGTAATCCGCATCTATTTATAAGGAGGTATCCGCTTGAAAGGAATAAAAGTATTGTCCTTCTCTAAGACCAAGAAGCCCTATCCGATGCCTCATTTTCTTGAGCATCAGCTAAACTCCTTTAAGGAGTTTTTGCAGATGAATATCTTGCCGGAAAAAAGGAAAAAAGTGGGTTTGCAGGAAATACTTGAAGAAGTTTTTCCTATGGAAAGCCCTGATAAGCAATATCGCCTTGAATTTCTTTCTTACAGTCTTTCCCGGCCGCGCTATAGTGTTGAGGAGTGTAAAAAAAGAGCTCAAACTTTTGCTGCCCCTTTAAGAGTGCGCTTAAGACTTTCAGGTCCTTCTACCGAAATAAAAGAACAGGAGATCTATCTTGGCGATATTCCTTTGATGACCGATACCGCTTCCTTTATTATAAATGGAGACGAACGTGCCATAGTCAGCCAATTGCAACGCTCTCCCGGAGTATTTTTTGAAGAAGAGTTGCATCCTATGGGTAAGCGTATGTATTTTGCGCGAGTAATACCTTATAGAGGATATTGGCTTGAATTTAGAACTGACATAAACGATACAATTACCGCAATCATAGATCGCAGAAAAACTTTCCCAGCTACCCAAATTCTTCGGATGATGGGTTTGTCTAACAACGAAGACATTTATAAAAATTTTTCCGATAAGCCGTATCCTGAAGTAGTAAATACAGTTAAAAAAGATTCCACTATAAGCACTGAAGAAGCATACCTTGATTTTTACAAAAAAATGCGTCCAACAGAGCCAATAACGCTTGAGGCCGCAAAAGAAGTTTTTAGAAGGATGTTCCTTGACGCCCGCAGGTATGATTTAGGAAGGGTGGGGAGATATCTTCTTAATAAAAAATTAGGCATGGATGTTTCATTAAGCAAAAGAGTCATAGATTTGGAAACATTGGTTGAGATTGTAAAAAATCTTCTGAAAGTAAAAGCCGGCCAAAGACCTACTGACGATATAGACCATCTTGCTAACCGAAGGATAAAGCTTATCGGCGAATTACTGCAGCATCAGGTAAGAGTCGGATTGCTGCGAGTAGAAAGAACTTTTCTTGACCGGTATCCTTTGATCGCTTCAAGTGATTTCTCGATACAGCATCTTATAAATTCAAGAGCATTTTCTGCGCAGGTTCAGGATTTTTTTGCAAGAAGCCCGCTTTCGCAATTTATGGATCAAACAAATCCGCTTGCGGAAATTACGCATAAAAGAAGATTGTCCGCTATGGGCCCTGGAGGGCTTTCACGTGAACGTGCGGGATTTGAAGTAAGAGACGTTCACCCTACTCATTACGGAAAAATCTGTCCTATAGAAACACCGGAAGGCGCAAACATAGGTTTGCTTTCTTCTTTGGCTACATATGTAAGGATAAACCCGCTTGGATTTTTAACAACGCCTTATAGAAAAGTTGAGAAAGGTGTAGTCCTTGATAAAGTTGATTTTTTAGCCGGTGATGAAGATGAAAATAAGGTAATAGCCCAGATAAGTCACAATTTAGACGATGATGGCAGAATAAGAGATAAAGAAATATATTCCCGTTGTAAAGGAAAATTTCCCAGAGTAAAACCGCACGATGTTGAATATATGGATATTTCTTCGCAGCAGATTATGTCTGTGTCTGCGGTTTTAATCCCGTTCTTGGAGCATGATGACGCAAACAGGGCTTTAATGGGTTCAAACATGCAAAGACAGGCTGTGCCTTTGCTTTTCCCGGAAGTACCTCTGGTCTCAACTGGTATCGAGAAGAAAGTAGCCAGAGATAGTGGTGTGGTTGTTTTGAATAAAGAGGAAGGCGTGGTTGAAGAGGTTGATGCGCAGCATATAAAGATTGGAAGTTTTGTCTATAAGCTGAAAAAATTCGAACGCTCAAATGCTGATACCTGCGTTAATCAAAGGCCAATTGTCGCAAAGGGTGATAAAGTAAAAACTGGAGCAGTTATCGCTGATGGCATGGCGACTCGTAGTGGTGAGCTCGCCCTGGGAAGAAATGTTGTTGTTGGCTTTATGCCATGGAGAGGTTACAACTTTGAAGACGCTATAATTATAAATGAAAGATTGGTCAAAGAAGATATGCTTACTTCTGTTCATATTGAAAAATTTGAAATAGAAGCAAGAGAAACACGCCTTGGCAATGAAGAAATTACAAGAGATATACCTAATGTAAGTGAAGAAGTATTAAAGAATTTAGACGAAAATGGTATTGTGCGCCTTGGTGCTGAAGTAATGCCTGACGATATTTTGGTTGGACGTGTTACTCCAAAAACAGAAAAAGAACTTTCTCCGGAAGAACGTTTGTTGCGAGCGATATTTGGTGAAAAAGCAGCAGATGTAAAAGATACATCCTTGCGTGTTCCACCGGGGCTCTATGGAGTGGTTATTAATGTTGAAGTATTTCAGAGAAAAGACAGGGGAAGACGTTCCAGAAAGGAAAAAACGGAAGAATTGAAACGGATCCGTGAAATAGAAAAATATTACGAAGAAGAAAAAGAACTTCTAAATAGAGAAAAACTGCGAAGGTTAGGTACAATTTTAGGTAAAGGTGAAAATAAGATAAGCGATGATGATATTGAAGCGAATGAAGAAGCAAAGGCTATGATAGGTATCTATGATGATCGTTTGCAGGAACTCGCAATGGAAAGGGAGCTTGAAACCGCAAAGATAGGCAAAGGTGATGAACTTCCCACTGGAGTTTTAAAGCGCGTTGTTGCTTTTGTGGCGATGAAGAGAAAGATTTCCGCTGGTGACAAACTTTCGGGAAGGCATGGTAATAAAGGAGTTATTTCAAAAATTCTTCCGGAAGAGGATATGCCTTTCTTGGAAGATGGTACCACCATTGATGTTATTCTTAATCCGCTGGGCGTACCTTCAAGAATGAATGTCGGACAATTGCTTGAAATGCATCTTGGTTATGCGGCAAAAAAATTGGGATTGAGAACTTTTACTCCTATATTTGACGGAGCTAAAGAAGAAGATGTGAAGAACCTTTTGAAAGAGGCCGGGATCTCGGAAGATGGGAAAGTGCCTATCTATGATGGCTATACAGGTAAAGCTTTTCCAAATAAGGTTAGTGTGGGCTGCATGTTTGTTATGAAACTTGTCCACATGGTTGATGATAAAATCCACGCTCGCGCAATTGGGCCTTATTCGCTTATAACCCAACAGCCCCTTGGTGGAAAAGCGCAATTTGGAGGACAACGTTTTGGTGAAATGGAAGTTTGGGCGCTGGAAGCTTATGGAGCAGCTTTTACTCTCCAGGAAATGCTTACGGTTAAAAGTGATGACGTAGAGGGTAGAACAAGAATTTATGAAGCTATAGTAAGAGGAGAGCAAGAGTTCCATCCTTCGGTTCCTGAATCGTTTAACGTTTTGGTTAAGGAGTTGCAGGGATTGTGTCTGGATATAAGAGCAGAAAAAGAGGGTAAATAATGATTGAAGAAAGCAGTTTTTTTGATCGAATAACTATTAAGATCGCTTCACCTCAAACTATCAAAGGTTGGTCATCCGGAGAAGTTAAGAAAGCGGAAACCCTAAACTATAGGACACTCAAGCCTGAGAAAGACGGGCTTTTTTGTGAAAAGATTTTTGGTCCGGCAAAAGACTGGGAATGTCATTGCGGAAAATTAAAAGGCATAAAGTTTAAAGGAACAAAGTGTGATCGGTGTGGAGTGGAGGTATTGCACTCTTCTGTAAGACGTCAGCGCATGGGACATATTGATTTAGCTGCTCCGGTTACGCATATTTGGTTTTTTAAGATTATGCCTTCACGTGTAGGCGCGCTGCTTGATTTAAGCGCTAAAGAACTCGAGAAGGTAATCTATTATGAAGAGTATATAGTGATTGATCCGATAAATACCCCGCTTAAAAAATGGCAGCTTCTTAATGAAGATGAATATCAAAAAGCATTAGAGGAGCATGGTGCAGGATTTGTGGCAAAGATAGGAGCGGATGCTATAAGGGAGTTACTGAAAGAATTAGATTTAGATAAGCTCTCAAAGAGTGTAAGAAAAGAAATTGAAAATAGCAAAAGCATTTTAAATAAACGCTTACTTAAGCGCCTTAAGGTAATGGAAGATTTTCGCCGTTCCGGCAACAAGCCTGAATGGATGGTTTTAGATGCTGTTCCGGTAATCCCGCCGGATTTACGCCCGCTTGTTCCTCTT
>JBAZGZ010000164.1:0-4172 GCA_041652615.1 Candidatus Omnitrophota bacterium
TGTTTAGCAAAAAATGCCTTCTTGTATTAAATTCAGACCTTATAAAAGACAAATCGCAAATTAAAGCCGATAAAATGATCTCTTTACCGCTTAATAAAATTGCCTTAGAGTGCGGCACTATCAAATGCGCGAACGTGGTTGCGCTTGGCGCGCTTCTAAAATTAAAACCCGGTATTTTGAAACAATCAACCATAATTGAAATTTTAAAAGAAGTTTTTAGTAATAATAAGGAACTTTTAGAGCAAAATACAAAAGCGTTACACGAAGGTCAAATGAGGCAACAAATTTTCAAGCCTTAGGCGCAAGAAAATTTGTGTAGCCGAATTTGACCCAGCACTAATTTTCATGTTTGTAAATTCATACGCGGAAAATCCGTGCTGGGTTTAATTCATAGACGACAATGGTATCAGGGATACCATTGTCTATAATTTACGTTCACTTACTTCGTTCGTTCCGTAAATTATCTATTCATTGAAGGAGAAAAGCATGATAAAAGTTAGATTTGCTCCATCACCAACGGGTTATTTGCACATCGGCGGAGCAAGGACCTGTCTTTTTAACTGGTTATATGCGCGCCACACCGGCGGAAAATTCATTCTTCGCATTGAGGATACGGATTTAGTCCGCTCAAAGCAGGAATATCTTGATGAAATCATGGAAAGTATAAAGTGGCTGGGGATGGACTGGGATGAAATCTATTATCAGTCAAAAAGATTCGATCTTTATCGTGATTACGCCGAGAAACTTATCGATAGCGGTAAAGCTTACAAGAAAGATGGCGCCGTATTTTTTAAATATGATTTTGCTAATGTAGAAATAGACGATGTAATCCGCGGGAAAATAGTTTTTAACGAATTACCCAAAGAGGAAGAAGTTATCATAAAAAAAGACGGCACCCCTACGTATAATTTCAGCTGCTGTATTGATGACGCGCTTATGGAAATGTCGCTTGTCATAAGA
This sequence comes from Candidatus Omnitrophota bacterium, assembly GCA_041652615.1. Classification (GTDB taxonomy): domain Bacteria; phylum Omnitrophota; class Gorgyraeia; order Duberdicusellales; family 4484-171; genus JAJYOP01. The sequence continues at coordinate 961 of JBAZGZ010000164.1, forward strand.
GGGGAGGATCATATTTCAAATACTCCAAAACAGATTTTAATGTATAAAGCTCTTGGGCTTAAAGTACCTCAGTTTGCGCATGTACCATTGATTATGTCTGAGGAAGGCGGAAGGCTGTCCAAGCGTTACGGCGCGACCTCTATAAGAGAATATAAAGAAGAGGGGTATCTTGCCGAGGCTATAGCTAATTATCTTTTACTCTTGAGCTGGTCTCCCGGTGGAAACCGGGAAGTAGTCACACTTTCTGAAGCCAAAGATATTTTTGAGATAAAAAAAGTGAACAAAACCGCCGCAGCTTTTTCTATGGATAAATTAAACTGGATGAATTCTGAATATATAAAGAAAAAAAGCCCGGAAGAATACTTATCTTTGGTAGAAGAATATTTGAAAGGCAAAAACTTTTTACCGGATAACGTTGATAAAGAATATGCTAGAAAAGTATTCATGCTTTTTAAAGACAGACTTTCTAAGCTGTCGGATTTATTTGTCCGCGCCAGATTTTGCTTTTATGATGATTATGCTTACGACGAAGATACCAAAGAGATCTTACAGCGTAACTTATCAAAAGAGATAAATGTGCTCGCAGATAAATTTTCTGCTCTCACAAATTTTAATCACGAAGAAGTAGAAAAAGAATTTCGCCAGGCGGCAACCGATTTAGGCCTTAAAACAAAGGAATTGGTTCACCCTGTCAGAGTAGCACTTTCTGGAAAAAAAGTAGGCCCCAGTTTATTTGAAACTATAGAGGTCCTGGGGCAGAAAAGAGTTGTAGCTATGCTAAAACGGTTGATTGCCTATTGGGGCACCAACGCAAAATAAAACAGTGTATTTTAGAAGCGGATTTCCGCGGATCAAAACGCGGATTTACGCACGGTAACTCGCTTGCGTTTATCCGCGTAAATATCCGCGGCTATCCGCTTCTATTTTTCTATATGAAACCAAATTTTGTTACGGAAATTATCGATGAACACAATAAGACCGGACGTTTTGCCGCGCGAGTCCACACGCGTTTTCCGCCTGAGCCAAACGGTTACCTGCATATCGGCCACGCTAAGGCGATTTATTTAAATTACTCCATCGCTAAACAATACAACGGAAAATTTAATCTGCGTTTCGACGATACTAACCCTTGCAAAGAAGAACAGGAATATGTTGACTCTATTATTGAAGATGTAAGGTGGCTGGGCGCCGATTACAAAGATAGGCTTTTTTACGCCTCGGATTATTTTGAGCAAATGTATAATTTAGCCGTAGCTTTGATTAAAAAAGGCAAAGCCTATGTTTGTGATTTAAACGGAGAACAAATCCGCCAATTTCGCGGTACTTTAACTACGCCGGGTAAAGATAGCCCTTTCCGAGATCGCAGTGCAGAAGAAAACCTGGATTTATTTGCGCGTATGCGTAAGGGTGAATTTTCCGACGGCGCAAAAACCTTACGCGCAAAAATAGATATGGCGCATCCTAATTTTAATTTGCGCGATCCAATAATGTACCGCATTTTGCATTCCAGCCATCACCGTACTAAAGATAATTGGTGCATTTATCCTACATATGATTGGGCGCATGGCCTGGAAGATTCCATAGAAAAGATTACACATTCAATCTGCACGCTTGAATTTGAGAACCATAGACCTTTATACGATTGGTTTATTGATCAATTAGAAATATTTCATCCCCAGCAAATTGAATTTGCCCGCCTCAATATTACCTACACGGTATTAAGCAAACGCAAGCTTCTAGAACTAGTGCAAGGTAATTTTGTGAGCGGCTGGGATGATCCGCGCATGCCAACACTTGCAGGATTACGCCGCAGAGGTTATCCTAAAGAAGCTCTGCATAATTTCTGTGAAGAAATCGGTGCGGCTAAATTTAACAGTACTATTGATGTGGGTGTTTTAGAGGAGGCAGTGCGAGGCGTGTTAAATAAAACAGCAGAACGCGTAATGGCGGTACTTAGGCCCCTTAAAGTTACCATTACTAATTATCCCGAAGGTAAAACTGAAGAACTCCAGGCAATAAATAATCCGGAAGACGCCTCTATGGGGACAAGGAAAATAATTTTTTCCCGTGAACTTTATATCGAACAGGAGGATTTTCGCGAAAACCCTCCTAAAGAATTTTTCCGTTTGAGCCCGGGCAAAGAAGTACGTTTGAGGTACGCTTATTTTCTTAAATGCGAAGAAGCAATTAAAGACAAAGATGGCAAGATTGTAGAATTAAGATGTACTTATGACCCGCAAACCCGCGGCGGTAATGCTTCGGATGGGCGCAAGGTAAAGGCGACAATCCATTGGGTATGCGCCAAAAGTAGTTTCAGCGCGCAAATTAACCTTTACGACAGACTTTTTATTAATCCCGACCCGGAGAATGTCGAAGGAGGCAAGGATTTCAAATCCAATATTAATCCGCATTCTTTAGAAACCATCACAGCTGCAAAACTTGAGCCATCGCTTGAGTCTGCTAAACCCGGCCAGTGTTTCCAGTTTGAACGCCTTGGCTATTTCTGCCTTGATGTAAAAACTTCCGGAGAGAGGCTGGTTTTTAACCGCATCTCTACTCTCCGGGATACTTGGGCAAAGATCGAGAAAAATCTCAAAAAACCCGCAAAATCTAAATAGTTAAGGACTTCATTACCCCGCCTCACAAAGAGGCTGAAAAATTTTCTACGATAATTTTTCAGCGTTCGGCGGGGTTAATTCGCACTAGGATTTTTTCTTCGCCATCTTTGGCTCGAAAAAATGCTGTGCTCATTAAAAAAAAGACGCAGATAGTCACAGGTAAAATCATCGGTATTTTTTGTGATTTCCTGTCTGTGACCGTCTGCGTAGTAAGAAAAAGAGGGGGCGATTATATACCCTAAGTACTAATCTTTTAACATTCAGGACTTTATCGCCCCCTGGGGTTAGTTATAAATTCTATAACCCCTCATGTTGGCCTGAATGAGTTTTAAGAAAAGTAACTTCTTAGGGTCAATTAAGATATAGCACATGGTGTTAAATTTTTCAAGGTAAAACCGCTAATTATTTTTATAAGTAGAGAGTAGAGGGTAGAGAGTAGAGAGAAGGAAAATTGAGAATAGAAGATATAAAATAGAAAGAAAAATAAAATGTATTATTTTATCTTATTTAAACCATTTAATTACTGCAAGGATGGCGATCAACAACAAAGCAAGAAGTACATAATCTTTTAAGTGTGTTTTTAATACTTGTGAT
>JBAZGZ010000165.1:0-4173 GCA_041652615.1 Candidatus Omnitrophota bacterium
TTTTTAAAGAAAGACTGTATATCTCTGAATCTACCTTTTGCAGTTCAATTAGCTTGCGAATTTCTTCTTTTAAATCCATAGTGTGTAGTTAGTGTTTACAAAATCAAGTATAAGCCATATCAAAAACGATTGCTTCGTAGCTTGCCAACACTTATCTCTCTAAGGGCAAAGCAAAAATTTGTTCCTTCGAAGCCCTACCAGCGGTTTTAATCCGCGAAGGGCGAAGCAGAATGGGCGTATCTGGATTTGAACCAGAGACCTCTGCAATGTGAGTGCAGCGCTCCAACCAACTGAGCTATACGCCCGCGAAAAAACCTTACATTTATGGTTATTCCTTGTTTTTTCGCGGCATCGAGGCGACACCGCCGAGATGCCTTAATAAGATTTCTCACTTCGTTCGAAATCAATTCGGCTATGTAATTTTTCTTCGCTCTTTGAGCTTGAAAAATTACAGCCTCATTGATGGGCCCGCAGGGACTCGAACCCCGGACCAATTGATTATGAGTCAACTGCTCTAACCAGCTGAGCTACGGGCCCGATGAAAAAGATAACTATAAAAAGTTATTCCTTATTTTTTATAGGCACTGAGGCAATCCTGCCGAAGCGCCTAATCAAAGATCCTTCGCTTGCGCTCAGGATCAATTCGACTATGCAATTTTTCTTCGCTCTTTGAGCTTGAAAAATTACAGTCTCATTGAAAATGCATAAGATTATAGCAATTTATGCAAGCCATATCAAGCATTTTTTAGCGTATTTTCAACGAAAATACGGGTTGTTTTAATGTGGCTTTTAAAAAGGCTGGTTAGGGTTTGGCCTGAGTAAGCTGTCTAAATTCCGCTTCGTTTATTACCTTTAAATGTAACTCCTCTGCTGTCTTATGTTTGGAGCCTGGATTTCTACCAACAACCACAAAATCAGTAGCTTTGCTAACAGAAGAAGACCAGTTGCCGCCAAGCGATTCAACGAGATGGCGGGCTTCGTCACGCGAAAAATTGTCCAGTTCACCGGTAAATACAAAAGTTTTTCCAGAAATCGCCGTTTTTATCTTTCGCATTTGTTCACCCCGCAAATTAAGTCCGGCTTTCCTGAACTCATCAATTAGTTTACGAGTCTGCCCCAAAGAAAAAAAATTCACTATAGAATTCGTCATCACAGGGCCAATTTCCTGAATTTGCTCCAAATCAGCAGGTTTTAATGTAAAAAGTTTATCCATATTGCTAAATTTAGCCGCCAACAAGGCTGCTGCTTTTTCTCCGATATGTCGTATCCCTAAGCCAAAAATTAATCTGGAAAGTGGCCGCTTTTTACTTGCTTCTATAGCCGTTATGAGATTATCGGCTTTTTTCTCAGCGAATAAAGGTAATTTAAGCAAGTTTTCTTTTTTAAGATTATAAATATCCGCGAGGCTTTTAACTAAACCCCTATTAACTAATTCTTCCACAACACTTTCTCCCATACTCTCGATATCCATGCATGCGCGTGAAGAAAAATGTAAAAGTGATTGTTTTATTTTTGCCGGACAATCCGGGTTAATGCAGTACCAATAAACCTCTTCCTCCTTTTCCTTAGAAATCGGCTGTTTGCACACAGGGCAATGTTTTGGCACATGTACCTTTTTAGCGTGTTTATTTCTTTTTGAGGTAATTACTTTAATTATCTTAGGGATAACTTCTCCGGCCCTTTCAATAAGGACAGTGTCTGTTTCTCTTACATCCAATCTTTCTATTTCGTCAAAATTATGTAAGGTAGCCCTGGAAATAGTAACACCGGCGCACGATACGGCTTTAAGTATAGCGACAGGCGTAATTGCACCAGTCCTGCCTACCCCAAACTCAATTTCCTCAACCACAGTTGTTGCCTGATGCGCAGGGAATTTATAAGCAACTGCCCATCGCGGCGATTTAAGAGTTGTTCCCAGAATCTCCCGTAACCTATAATCATCAACTTTTATAACCATACCGTCTATTTCGTAACTAAGCGCATCGCGTTTATCCTGCCACTCCATACAGTAATCAATAGCCTCATCTAGGTTAGCGCAAATCTTGTTATGCGGATTAACTCTCAGGCCTAATGATTTTATTTTTTCAAAAAATTCTTTATGAGTTTGGAACTCAACACTCTTTGCGAGGCCAAATGAATGAATATAACACTCCAGGTTTCTTTCTGCTACCATGGAAGGCGAAAGCAATTTCAAAGAACCGCTTGCCGCGTTCCTGGGGTTGGCAAAAAGCTGCTCCTGGTTTTTTAAACGATTTTTATTGATTGTTTCAAGTTCCTTTTTATCCATATAAATTTCGCCTCTTACCTCAAGCAAATCCGGAATATTCTGTCCAAGCAATCTTAAAGGTATTGATTTTATGGTTCGTATGTTTGCCGTAACATCTTCGCCAACCTCGCCATCGCCTCTGGTTGCCCCTGAAATAAGCCGGCCTGACTTGTAAGTTAACGAACAACTCACCCCGTCTACTTTTGGCTCAACCACATAATGCAGTTGAGAAGCGCTTTTGAGCATCCGTTTTATTTTTACTTCCCAATCTTTTACTTCTTCTACGGAATATGTATTATCAAGAGAAAGCATTTTGACTTCATGCTTGATGGTACGAAAACCTTCCAGGATACCTCCTGATACTCGCTGGGTTGGTGAATCTGAAAGAAGAAACTGAGGATATTTTTCTTCGAAGTCTTTTAAGTGCCTAAGCAGATCGTCGTATTCTTTATCGGAAATTTCCGGCTGGCTTAAAACATAATACTTGCGGTCAGCATCACGTATTTGTTCCCGCAGGCTTTCTATTTCTTTTTTAACATTTGGATTTTCCATATATAATTTTTTTAAACACGGATGCAAACGGATTGCTACGGATGTCACGGATAAAAACATCCGTTTGAATCCGCAGCAATCCGTGACATCCGCGTTTTCTTTATAAACCTATAAAGAGCCGCGAAGAAAGCATGGCAGGTAGCCTTGCATTAATAATTTTCTCTGCGGCCGCGGAGATATTATAGTCTAATCGCACAATCCTAGCCAGCTTTTCCTCGGTATCATAAATACAAAACGAAAGCCTTCTGTCTCTGTCTCTTGGCTGACCGATACTACCCACATTTATTATATATTTTTCGTTATTTTTTATAGTAACTTCCGATTGCGGATAAAAAAAGACCCCGCCGGAATTAGCATAATAAATTTGCGCTTTATGAGAGTGCCCGACGAATAATATTTGCTGTTTTAATAATAAAAAATTCACTCGTGCTTCGTTTATGCCTGACAAATAATTAAAATTCTGGGGGTCGTTAAGAGTTCCGTGTACACAAAAAAAGTTATCCTCTTCGTAGGTAAGCGGAAAAGTATTTATATATTTGATCTCCTTTTCGGTAATTATTTGTTTTGTCCAGACAAGAGCGGCTTCGGCATATTCGTTAAAATGCTCTCCGCTTAAGCGGTTAGTGACACCCCAATCATGATTACCCGCTATAGAAACCGGATTTATCTCTTTAAGCAAGGCGATAACTTCTTTTGGGTTAACTCCATACCCGACGATGTCGCCCAGAAATATAAAACGGTCTATTCTTTCCTGCTTATAAAATTTTAAAGCTTCTTGAAAAGCTTCTAAGTTGCCGTGAATATCGGAAAAAATTGCGTAACGCATAAAAACAATTACAGTGATTTTAGAATGATTACAGTGATTTCGATTGGGACCACCGTAATCATTCCCATAATCACTGTAATCACTTAAATGTTATAGTGAAGCTCCACGGACTAAAGTCCGTGGCTCCCTCCTAAGCAGAAATCCCAAAAAAGCATTTATCCCTCGGGCTAAAGCCCGGGGATTTCTGCGCAGGATTAAATTCAAAAAAGCTTCAGAATTTTATCTCGAAACCCGTATCTCCATTAAACGGAGATACTTCCTCTTTCTCGACCCCGTTTATATAGCTCTTAAACTCTTCATTTAAATCTGTCAAAAAAATATCAATATCGGAATTTGCACCTTCAATCTCAAGTTCTACTCTCCCATCTATCAAATTAGCAACCCATCCGCTTACAGCGTGCTTATTGGCAAGGGCTCTTGCTGTGTAGCGAAAACCCACTCCTTGAACGCTGCCGGAAAAAAATAGGTGGTATCGTTTTTGCATATCGCTAATCAAACTTGTCGCTGACAGACAATTTATGTCCGATGA
>JBAZGZ010000166.1:0-4147 GCA_041652615.1 Candidatus Omnitrophota bacterium
AAATAGCACATTCGCCATCAGGCACAAATGAATACTCTTCCTTAAGCATCCCTAAAGAATTCTTATCAAAAAACTCCACGGATGTAGGATTTAATATTTTTTTTCTTTTCAGGTTTTTTATTTTTGCTACAAATTCCAGCCCTTCTGCTTCTTTTTTAAAAAAAATAAGGCCGTCGAATACATTAAGCGGCCTCTCCTGTAAATTGATTTTTGCAGCAATGACTACGCCCAAAGTCCCTTCACTGCCTATGAACAAATCAATTAAATCCATATTATCATGCACAAAATATCCGGCCTGAGATTTTATCTTCGGCGCCATATATGACGGTAATTTGAATTGAAAATTTTTTCCTTTATATTCAAAATCAAACAATCTTTCTTTTGAAAAAATATTTCCCCGTTTTACAACAATGAGCTCGCTTGTCGGCAGCACTACTTCTATTTCCGATACGTAGTTCCTGATAGACCCATATCCAAAACCACGTACACCCGAAGCACAGGTAGAAATTGCTCCTCCAACAAAAGCAAGGCTTTCCGTAGGTGCGGCACGTAACGTAAGGTTATTTTTAACTGACATTTCATCAAGTTCTTTAAAAGTTACACCGGTTTCAAGATATATAGTCTTATTTTTTTTATCTATTTCTATGATGTTTTTAAGCTGTTCTATTGAAACGATAACTCCCCCCAAAGGAACACAGCCTCCGGTAGTACCGGTTCTTCCTGCAGAAAGCGTAAAGGGTATTTTGTGCTTATTAAAATCCCTGATGAGGTTTATCAGTTCATTCTTACTCTTTACGATATACAGCGAAGATGCATTTCCGTAAAGATTAGAAGTGTCTTCAAGGTAACTTTCAAATTCGTCTTTTTTTGTTTTTATAATCATTTTATTGTCGGATCACAGAAAACAGAAGTTGGCTACCGAAGCGTTTTAAATCGGTCCTCTAACTTTTATCGTCTTTACTCTTTTTAATTAAGCGACCAAGCAGGGGCTTCAATACTGCTCTGTATTGTTACTTGAGGATTATCAAAAGCGTTTTCTGGAATAGCAGGATTTGGACGTAACTGGATCGTGACTAGTGCGGTATTGTCGAATATGATAGCCGTAAAATCTACAACATTATCACTCATGGTTTCAGCAGGGCTTGCGCCGACTGTCCTGGTTAACGTATGAGCACCGTTATCAAAAACATAGGAAACAATGGGGTCAGAAGCAGTACTTTCTCTTACGCCATCACCGTCATCCTGCCTGATATTAAGAGCGTTTGCGGTTACATTCATGGCTGGAGCGCCAAGATCTCCTATACCCGTAAGCGCGTCTTTTGAGATGCGGTCTAAGATCAATGCCGCTTGATTCATAACCTGAGTTTTCCTTTCTGAGGATTTAAGCATATTCCTGCTGCCAAAATCAAAAGAAACAACGCCTAGTATAATTACTCCCATAAGCGTAATAGCGACGATTAATTCCGTAAGGGTTAGTGCTTTGTTCATATTAGTATATTAAAAGATCCTTCTCTTATGCTCAGGATAAACAGTCATGCATGACTGTTTAGTTTGTAGGATAAGAAACAGTTACTCTAACCCGGCGATAGTCCCTGTTGGTTACATTTTCCACAATATAAACATTAGGATTACCGCCAGCGCCATAAACAAAGCCATCAATATTCAAAGGACTACCTAAGCCCGCAGCCGCAGAATTGTGCGTAACGCCGGCTACTGAGCTGCTCAACGCTCCTGTGTCCCAGGTATCTGCTCTTACCTCTCTATATAACGAATTTAACACCTGTCTATCGAGACTGGTCGAAACAACACGCCTGGTTGCGCGGGAAACATATCGCTTAACCCCGACAAATGTTGCAATAAGACCGCCAAAAACAATAGACATAATAATCAAACCTACAATAACTTCCATTAAAGTAAACCCCGACAGCATTGCTGTCGGGGTATTTTTTTCTTTCAAAGCTCTCATATTAATTTAGATTACTAACAAGCACAAGCCGAGGTATTAGCTTGCTCCCAGTTATTCCTAATCCTAAATGTATTCAGATCTGTGGGCGTCGGTACAGCTTGCGCGCAGAAACAGGAAGAAGTATTGCCGCTTGCTACCGAATATCCCCACGTAGGGCTTACCAAATTCAGGAATAAATTTGTGTTACAAGTTGCGGTATCTGCGCAAGTAACATAAGCATTCACCTCTGCTCTTCTAACTTCTTCCGCATGCTGTATAAGCAAAAGCTGGCTTCTCGCTTCATTCTCTTGGGCCCTTGTAACCGCTCTCCTATAATTAGTTAAACCAATGGTTGCAAGGATACCGATAAGCACAACCACCATAATCAACTCCATAAGAGTTAGCGATTTCTGATAAATTTTCATAATACTAATCTATAAAAAGCAAGCTCATAACTACAAATCAACCTTAATATCCTTTCGGACAATTTGCCGTTGGTGAACAAGACAATGTGCCATTGGCATAAGTCATTGTTACAGTATAATTAGCGCCGGTTGATTTCGCCATAGTCGCCGAAGCAAGACCACAAACAGGATTAGCAAAATACTTCAGTGTTGTAAAATTGACATCCAATGCGGCACAGTTGGCAACATACACTTGATTTTCTGCAAAATATCTTATTTGTGCGCTTCTTATACTACCAAGCACTCCGTTGGCTTCAGCGGCTCTACCTCTTTCCGCTACCTGGAAAAACTGTGGGAGTCCGACCATCGCAAGGATACCAACGATTATAACGACGACAATCAATTCCATAAGTGTGAAACCCTTCTTCATGAAACACCTCCTTTTACTCCAACTGTTAAACTGTCTTATATATATATTTTATACCATTCCCTGCAAGGAAAGTCAAACATCTCTTTAATATCAATCCCCGCTATTTTTTTACACGCCAATTGGCGCCAATGGAAAACTATTGTCCTATTTTTATTAACAAGAATTATCGTTTTACATCCCGCCGCCGGTTGCAATCTTAAAGAGCGGTAAGAATAGCGAGATAACTACCGCACCAATCACAATACCTAAACCTAAAATCATTATTGGTTCAAAAGCTACAATAATGCGTTCAACCCTTGTCGTAAGCTCTTTACTATAGTGAAGGGATATTTTTCTAAAAATTTCCGGCATACTTCCTGTTTCTTCGCCTATCTTTGCCATTTCAGAAATAAGCGCAGGAAAAATATTTAATTTGCTGAACTCTCTTGATAGGGAAGCGCCGTCTTTAACTCTGTTTTTTACAAAAAGAATATTTTTTTCTAAGATAGTATTACCTATACCGCGCGCGGCAATTTCTAGAGCATAAACAAGGGGTAAGCCGCTATCCAGGAGAATATACATCGTTGAAGTAAACCTGTCTAAACAAAATAAAAAAACTAATTCGCCCGCAAGAGGCAATTTCATGCTTATTCTATCACGCGTCTCCTTTGTCTCCGGATTACGCATAAACATAATAAAAACGGCGATAAGACCTCCTGTACCAAGCAATACCCAGATGAAATTCTTGTCAACGAAATCAGCGATTGCGAAAATAATCTGTGTCGGTAATGGAAGTTTTACGCCAAAGTCACGAAATATCATAACAAACTTAGGGAGGATGAATTTAAAAAATACAAAAATAGCGACAACCATGGCGCCTATCAAAATTAGAGGGTAGATCATTGCGCTTATGATTTTACGCTCAAACTCCATTCTTATTTCAAGATAATCCGCCAGTCTGTCTAAAACTGTTGGCAAATTTCCTGAAGCCTCACCAACCTCAACTATCGCCCTCCAAAGCGGAGAAAAAACACCTGGATATTTGGCAATTGCTTCCTTGAATGATAAGCCCTCTTTTATATGCTGGCTGCACTCTTTTAACACCTTACCTAGCTTAGCGCTCTCTGTCTGAGAAGATATAATTTCCAAGCTTCTAAGAAGAGTAACACCGCTTGAAAGCATAGTTGAAAGGTTACGGGCAAGAAATGCAAGATCATAAAGTTTAACTGTGGAACGCCGGCCTTGTTTACGAAAACTAAAAAACGAGAGAAAAGATTTTTCCTGGTCGGCACGGACTTCTTTTACGGAAATTATAAATAAATTTCTTGTTTTTAGCTTTGCGATGAGATCATCGCGTGAAGCAGCCTCTTCGATATCCTTGATTGTCTT
>JBAZGZ010000167.1:0-4129 GCA_041652615.1 Candidatus Omnitrophota bacterium
CAAAAATAAAATACACATTAAGATTTACTTTATTTTTCAAAGAAAATTGTGATAGGTCGTTCAATATGCTGGTAGCTTCCGGTTCATAGAGATTTATAAACAAATCAATCCTGTTGGGGATTTCTTGCCTTCCTAAAAACAAAAACATACCTGACAATTCATTTTTAGAAATTATTTTTCCGTCTTTTTCTTCAAAAAATTCAGAAACATTTGAAAAGTTAGCCTCTTTTTTGACTTCCTCAGGAAGTATAAATGCAGGCAAGCTGGTTATAGAATATTTTTTTATAAGTTCAACCGCCTCAGCGTTTTTATAATCAATAGTTTTAAAATTTATACCCATAAATAAATCTCTGAGTAAATTTTCGGAAAATTGAGTTGAGCAAAATTTACAATTCTTATCGGTTATTACTAAAGCTTCAAATTTTTTCGGCTCAACATAAGTGCAGACCGCTGAAAGCTCGCCCGGGTTCTGGCATGTCGAAACAAGCCCTTCTTTCTTATGGCAATCACCGGCCTTAAAGCAAGATGGGATTATTTTTAGGATTTGTTGATTTTCTTTTGTCGTTAAGGAAAGCGGGGCACGTTTAATGTTTGAACTTATAATTTTATTCAATTTAACATCTAAATCTATCACCCTAACGTCCTTGGCTAAATATGCAGGCTTCACAATAATAGTATCATTTATCTTTTCGTCAGTTGAGGAATAATTTAAAATGTTACCGCTGGATAATATTAGTTTTATGTCGGTAAATTTTTTAGCTATTGCCTGATTTTCCTGATCTCCCAGCGAAGAAAGCAGGACAATGAAGTCTACTTTGCCTTTCAGCCGCGCTAAAACGCTATTTAATGATTTTTCGTAATCTTTTACATCCAAGCCTGTACTTTTACGGATAGTTTGCGGAGTAAGACCAATTACACCCACCTTAAAACTCTTAAATTGTTTCATATAATAAGGGAGGATTCCTTCCATGTCGAGGTTAGCGGAAATTGTTTTGAATTTAAACTTTTTTATATTATTTTTTATAAAATCCGTTCCAAAATTAAACTCTGCTTCGCCGAGAGTAACCGCGTCATAGCCCATATCCTGCATCGCAAAATAATGATACATAGTTCTTTTTTCATCCATCGAAGGATTTATGGATGCCCCATCAAGCTGGCCGCCGGCAGTAAAATTCCCGGCATCTAAAATTAAAATATTCGGATTTTTCGCTTTTATATCTTCTATCACTGTCGCTCTCCTTGCCACTCCTCCCCCAACTGACGCCGGACAATGCCCGCAAGGATACAAAGAAGCATAAGAATTACCTGTATAAACAACGGTTAGCTTATGGGCATAAACTGTGGACGGCAAAACAATAAAACATATGGCTATGATTAGCTTTTTCATTCGCCTCCTTCTACTATTTTACAGTTTAACAAATCTTAAAGACACGATGTTTGAATTAGAAGAAATTTCCTTTATGACTTTTTCATCCAAGGGATTATCCAAATTTAATATAGTAAGCGCTATATCTTTTGTGACACGTCTTCCCAAGCTCATTCCTGCGATATTTATCTTATGGTTCCCAAGAACAGTACCAAGGAATCCTATGGTGCCCGGCTTATCAAGGTTATTGATTACCAGCATATGTTCTGAAGGGTAAACTTCCGTATAAACATCGTCTAATTTCACAAATCGCGCTTCTTTATTCGCGAAAAGAGTTCCTTCCAAAACCTTTTCCTCTTTATCGGTAATAACTTTTACACGTATCGAATTTACATACTCTTCTTCTTCTCGGGCCTTAACCTGCTCGATTTTAATTGCGCGTTCTTTAGCAATCTCCAAAGCATTGATATAATTCACATCCTCACCGAGAGATTTAGATAAAAAACCTTTCAAAAATGCCAAGGTTAAAACATCAATCTTGTATCCGGAAATTTCGCCAAGATAGGAAAGTTTAACTTCTTTTGTGCCGCCGTCTATAATTTGCGAGAGAAATTTACCCATTTTTTCAGAAAGTTCAAAATACGGTTGGATGATCTTATAGGTTTCTGTATCAAGCTGAACATAATTAGCCGCGTTTCGTATGGCTTTTCCTAAAAGCGCGTCTTTTATGCAATGCGCGATCTCAATGGCAACGTTAAGCTGCGCCTCATCGGTGGATGCGCCAAGATGCGGTGTAAGCACGATATTGTCTAGTTCCAAAAGCGGTGAACCCGTAGGTGGTTCCTTAATAAAAACATCAATTGCCGCTCCTGCAATTTTTTTGTTTTTTAAAACTTCGCATAAAGCTTGCTCATCAATAAGCTCTCCTCTGGCACAGTTAATTATAAAAGCTTTTGGCTTCATCATCGCCAACTGTCTTTCAGAAATCATATTTTTGGTTTCTTCGGTCACAGGGGTATGCAGGGTTATAAAATCTGAGGCTCTAAGGACTTCTTCAAGGGTAGCCATTTTTATCCCGATTTTTTCAGCCACCTCTTTGGTAACAAATGGGTCCATAGCAATAACTTCCATACCAAAACTAAGCGCGCGTTTGGCAATTTCCTTACCGATCCTGCCAAGGCCGATAACTCCCAAAACCTTAGAGTTAAGTTCTACGCCTTTGAATTTGGAACGCTCCCAAGCTTTATTTTTTACAGACATATGGGCAAAAGGAATATTTCTTGCCACAGCAAGCATCATCGCAAAGGCGTGCTCGCAAGTAGATACGGTATTTCCTCCGGGCGAGTTCATTACGATTATGCCTTTTTTGGTTGCCGCCTCAATATCAACGTTATCAAGACCTACGCCCGCCCTTCCGATAACTTTTAAATTAGTTCCGTGCTCAATTATATCCTTGGTAAATTTTGTATCACTACGGACGATAGCCGCGTGATACTCGCCTATAATTTTCTTAAGCTCTTCCGGAGGCAACTTATATTTGCAATCTACGGTAAAACCTGCTTCTTGCAGGATCTTGACTCCTTCCTCTGATAATTTATCGCAAACTATGACCTTAAGCATAGATAACCTCCTGTAACTTTGCCACCGAAGCTCCTATCTTAAAATTGTTATATCCGACATCTCTTAACACTTTTTCAAGTATCGAAAAACACATAATAAGATCCTGTTCGTTTATCCAGCCCATGTGCGCAATCCTGAAAATTTTCTGCTCTATTTCACCCTGCCCGGCTGCAATACTAACACCATATTCCTTACGCATCTTCTTAACTACATCTTTGGAATTCATACCGCCAGGAACGACTATCGCCGTAACTGACGAAGATGGGCACTTTGAAAAAACTTCTAAGCCTAACGCTTTAGCTGCTGCGGCGGCGGCCTCAGACATTTTTTTGTAACGCGCCCACATATTTTCAATGCCATCTTTTTTTATCAAATCTAAACTCTCCTTCAAGCCGACTATCAGGGAAACTGCCGGAGTAAAAGGCGTATCATTTTTTTCGTATGCTTTTAAGGCTTTGTTGATACTGAAATAATATTTAGGTAAAGTAGAGTTTTTAAGAAAACTCTTTGCTTTTTCGCTTACGCTCATAAAAGAAAGCCCCGGGGGCAGCATAAAACCTTTTTGCGAACCGCTTACCACCAAATCAACGCCCCACTCGTCAGTAAGTAACTGCTCCTGCCCAAGTCCGCTTATTGCATCAACAACCAATAAAACATTTTTATCTTTAGTTGCCGCGCCGATACCTTTGATATCGAAAACAGTTGCCGTTGAAGTTTCACACAAGGTTGTAAATACACCTTTTATGTCTTTGTGCATTTCGAGCATTTTTTTAACATCTTCTGGCGTTGGCGAATTTCCCCACTCTACCTTCATTTCTATAACTTCAAGACCGAAACTTTTACCTATCTCAACCCAACGCTCGCTGAACTTTCCTCCGACTGTAACAAGTATCTTGTCTTTGGCGGAAAAAAAGTTGGTTATTGCCGCCTCCATAGCACCTGTACCTGAAGAAGCAAAAGTTAGAACCGGATTTTTTGTACAAAAAACATATTTAAGGCCTTCATTTGTTTCTTTTAATATTTCAATAAATTCATCGGTTCTGTGATGCATTATCTCTTTCGCTAAAGCTTCTCTTATCGAAGACGGAACCGGGGAAGGGCCTGGGGTCATCAAATACTTGCGTTTCATTGGGATCTCCTTTT
>JBAZGZ010000168.1:0-4124 GCA_041652615.1 Candidatus Omnitrophota bacterium
TGAAAAATATCATAAGATTCTTAAAGGCAAAGCCGGAAAATTTAAAAAATCATTTTCTTTGAATTTAACTTTTGATGAAAAAATCGCGCATCGCATATACGCGGCTTGCGACGGTTTCCTTATGCCGTCAAGATTTGAGCCGTGCGGCCTTTCACAGATGATCAGCTATAAGTATGGAACTGCGCCGATTGTCCATCACACAGGCGGGTTGAAAGATACAGTGGTTGACGTGACTGAATCAGGAGGAGGTTATGTATTGGATAATTATTCAAGCGAAAGCCTGATCAAGGCGGTAGATAAATGCGCCGCAATGTTTAAAAATGAAAAGAAGCAAACCGCGCTTATGAAAAAAATAATGGGATACAACTTTTCATGGGATGAAACAGCGAAGAAGTATATGGATATGTACAAAAGAGCACAAACTGTAAAATAATTTATTAAGTATAAAGTTCAGAAAACAGATGACAGATAACAGAAGACAGAAAAAATATATTTGTTTTTTATCCTCTGTTTTCTGTCGTCTGTCTTCTGTCCTCTGAACTGAAGCGGAGCGAGATTAACGTGTCAATATTCGGCCTAACCGGTAGTTTATCAAGCGGAAAAAGCACAGCCCTTAATTTTTTTAAAAAGAAAGGCGCGGTAATCTATGACGCTGACAGAGAGGTTCACAAATATTATAAAAACAAAAAGAGCAGTATTTATAAGAAAATAGCATTAGTTTTTCCAAAAGCATTTAAAAAAGGCGTGATCAACCGTAAGATCCTTGGCGAAATAGTTTTTAGAGACACAAAAAAACTAAGAACACTCGAAACAATAGTCCATAAACAAGTGATAAAAGATTTGAAACTATGGGTTAGCAAAGCAAAAAAAACGAAAAGAATTTACATAGCTGAAGTGCAGCTTCTTTTTGAAAAAAAACTGGAAAGGCTGTTCGATGCGACAATTTTGGTCTATACGCCAAAAAATATTCTTATAAAAAGAATTGAAAATAATCTAGGGTTTTCAAAGGCTAAAGCTTTGGCCAGGCTTAAGCTTTATGGCCCTGTTAAAGAGAAGATAAAGCGTGCGGATTTTGTTATTAATAACAACTCTAATATTAAAGCATTGAAAAATAAAACCAATGCTTTGTGGAATAAAATAAACCCCTCGACGGATTTCTCTATTAACGCGCGGAATGCTCGCTCTAGGGTTATACTGAGCAGCGCATTACATACATTAAGTCCTAAAAAAAGGCGCAGTTTTGGCGCTGCGAACGTATAAAATGGCAAAACAACTAATAAAAGAAAAAACGGAGGTTAATATGGACGGAGCTACTATTGATATTGCGGCATTAAAGGATATGAAAATTTCCGCTTTAAGTAAAATGGCCAAAGAGCTTGATATCAACGGATTAAGCGGCCTAAAAAAACAGGATCTTATTTTTAAGATTCTGCAGGCAAAAGCGGAAAAAGAAGGATTGATGTTTGGCAGCGGAGTTTTGGAGGTCCTGCCGGAAGGCTTTGGCTTTCTTCGCTCAACAAACTATAACTATCTTCCTTCACCAGATGATATTTACGTTTCCCCTTCTCAAATCAGGAAATTTTCTCTAAAAACCGGAGATACTATAAGCGGACAGATTAGGCCGCCAAAAGATAATGAAAAATATTTCGCGCTGCTCAAAGTTGAAGCGGTAAACTTTGAGGATCCGGAAGCATCTCGTAACCGGGTGCTTTTTGATAACCTTACACCGATATACCCGAGGGAAAGATTTATTCTGGAAAATGCTCCGGATGAACTTTCCACGCGTATACTTGATTTGCTGAGCCCTATCGGCAAAGGTCAACGTGGTTTGATTGTTGCCCCTCCCTATAGCGGTAAAACCGTGCTTCTGCAAAAAGTTGCCAACGCGATAATGAAGAATTATCCGGACGTAATCCTGATGGTTCTTCTTATTGATGAGCGGCCCGAAGAAGTAACGGAGATGAAAGCGATAGTAAAAGGAGAAGTAATCAGTTCGACATTCGATGAGCCGGCGCAGCGTCACGTCCAGGTTGCGGAAATGGCGATTGAAAAAGCCAAAAGGCTTATTGAACATAAAAAAGATGTGGTTATCCTCCTGGACAGCATCACCCGTTTAGCACGAGCATACAACTTGGTTGAACCACATTCAGGAAGAATTCTTTCCGGAGGTATTGATTCCGGAGCGCTGCATAAACCAAAAAGATTTTTCGGCGCGGCACGTGCCCTTGAAGAAGGCGGTTCATTAACGATTATGGCAACCGCGCTTGTCGATACCGGCTCCAGGATGGATGATGTAATTTTCGAAGAATTTAAGGGAACCGGAAACATGGAAATATCTTTAGATAGAAACATATTCCAGAGAAGAATATATCCTTCTATAGATATTAAGCGTTCGAATACCCGCAGAGAAGAGCTGCTTATTCATCCGGACGAACTTCAGAGAATCTGGATGCTGAGAAAAGCTTTAAATGAGTTAAGTTCGGTAGAGGCATTAGAGCTTCTTATCGAAAAGTTGGCCAAGACCAAGAATAATGTAGAATTTCTACTAACTTTAAACAAATAAAAGGAGGAATCATGAAGGGGAAAGGACATCCAAAATACGAAATGGCTACAATTATGTGCGCTTGCGGCAATGTGCTTCATACGCGTTCAACGAGAAAAACATTGAACGTTGATATCTGCTCTCACTGCCATCCTTTTTTTACCGGAAAGCAGAAATTTGTTGATTCTGAAGGTAGAGTCGATAAGTTTATTAAGAAATACGCTAAGAAGAAATAGATGCGGATTACCGCGGATCAAAACGCGGATAAACGCCAGCGATTCGTTTGCGTAAATCCGCGTAGATATCCACGGACATCCGCTTCTAAGACCAAAGCATAATATGATTAATTTAGATAAATTAAGAGAAGAGCATCAGAAAATATCTGCTGAGCTTTCTCTTGCGGAAACCGTAAGAGACAGGGAGCGCTACGAGCAGCTTAGCCGGCGTTTTTCTTTTCTTGAAAAAATTCTCAATCTCGACAAGTTAAGAATAGGGTATATAGAAGAAAAAGGCCACCTTGAGAATGTTATTTCTAACCCTAAAGAAGAAGATGAATTCAGGAAAATTGCCAGAGATGAACTTGCCGGTTTAGAAGAAAAAATCAAATCCGTAGAAGAAGAGATAGAAAACAAACTTTTTGAAAGCGAAGAGCCCCAAAGAGATGTGATCATTGAAATAAGAGCCGCTGCCGGCGGAGAGGAGTCCGCGTTATTCGGCGCGACTCTTTTTAAGATGTATTCAAAATATGTCGAAAAGAACAAATGGAAATTGGAAGTTCTTGATTCAAGCCCTACGGATATCGGAGGTTTCAAGGAAATTATTTTTTCCGTATCCGGGGAAGGCGCGTATAGCCATCTTAAATTTGAGAGCGGCGTGCACCGCGTTCAGCGCGTTCCGGACACTGAGGCAAGCGGCAGAATCCATACCTCAACAGTAACGATTGCAGTAATGGCTGAACCCAAAGAAATCGAATTAAATTTACGTCCGGAAGATTTGGAAATCATAACTTGCCGTGCTTCAGGAGCAGGTGGCCAGCATGTAAACAAGACCGAATCAGCAGTGCGCATTACACACTTACCCACCGGTCTTGTGGCGACATGTCAAGACGAGCGTTCCCAGGGTAAAAACAAAGAAAAAGCCATGCGCGTGCTTAAAGCGAGAATTTTGGAAAAAATGGAACTTGAAGCTACAGCGAAAGTAACAAGCGCAAGGCGTGTTCAAATAGGCACCGGCGAGCGCAGTGAAAAAATAAGGACCTATAATTTTCCTGAAAGGCGTCTTACCGACCACAGAATAAACTTTACAATTTATCAATTGGACAAAATTATTGAAGGTGAATTGGATGAAGTTATAAGCAATCTTATTAAGGCAGAAAGGAAAAAACTTTACGAGATAAAGGGGCTTATTTAAACAATGCGATTAAAGGATTGGATCCGCGAAAATAAAACAGATTTTGCACACAGTGATTTGCAATTTCTTCTTAAAAGTCTGCTTGGCAAAGAAAAGAAAAATGTTTGCCTTGAGGACGTAATCCTGGACGGCCATAAGGCCGCCTTTCTTGCCAAGGTAAAAAAATCTTACG
>JBAZGZ010000169.1:0-4067 GCA_041652615.1 Candidatus Omnitrophota bacterium
CGGGGTAATTAAATATATTTACCATACCTTTACCATCATTGCCCCGTCGCAACGCCTTTTTCTAGCTCCTCCAGCCTCGTTTTTGCGATTCTTGCTTCTTCAGTATCTGAGACTGCTATTTTTTTGTAAATTTCAACCGCGGCTCCAATCCTGTTTTGTTTTTCATAAATTTTTGCGATCCTAAAATATGCCTTGACCGCATAATCGTTTACATCTTCATCATTTTTTTCATCCTTTACCGATGAAAAAAGATAAGCCGCCCTAAAATATTCATCAATCGCTTCTTTATCTTTATCAATTCTCTCTAAACACACCCCAAAATTAAATCTTAGTTTTGCAGAGTCTACACCACCTTTGATTAATTTCGCAAAAAGGCTACTCGCCTCTTTATAATCTTTCATATCTTTCAACAGGAACGCCTTTTCAAACATAGCAACTTTTGCAACATCAGATGACGAACTCATTAATTCATCATAAAGAAGGATAGCTTCTTTATGATTTCCTTTTTGAACATAAAGTTTTGCAAGGTATAGTTTGCTTTTTAAAGAAAGCGGGCTGTCTGCGAGCGACAATTTTTTAAAATAGCTTTCAGCTCTTTCGTTGTCTTCCTTCATCCAGTAAAGGTGCCCCAAAGAAAGAGTTGCTTCCTCCGCCACTGAAGAATCCTTATAGTTATCAAGGACTTTTTTGTAATATTTTTCCGCTTCCTCATAATTTTTCTCTTGCTCATACAAACCACCTAGATACAAAGCCACTGACCCGGCATATTGAGATGAGGCAAACCTAGCAAGAAACTCTTCCCAGGTCTTTTTTGCCTGCGCAAAATCAGATAAATTAAGATAGGCATTACCGATATCTATATAAACAAGTTCGTCTATTTCTTTGTCGGAAAACTTACCAATCATACTCTTAAAAATCTCTATGGCTTTTTGATATTTTTTTTCATTAAAAAAACATTTTCCATAAAGATAATACGCTCGCGCAATCAACTCATTTTGAGGAAATTTTTTTATGAACTCTTCAATAATATCCCTGGCCTCAGGATACATCTCACTACTGAAATATCCTACCGCAAGGTAATACTCTCCCTGCGGTATAAGTTTTGAAGCAGGGAAATTTTTCTGTAAGTTTCTCAGCACCAAAAATGATTCTTCCAGCCTTTTTGTTTTTAAAAAAATCATCCCGGTTTGAAATTGAATATAATCCGTATAAACCGTATTGGGGTTGTTTCTTAAAATATCGGTGTAAATATTAAGCGCCTGGTTGTAATTGCCGGCCCCTTGATAGGCATCGGCAATTTGAATCTGGGAACTCACCATAACTACCGGATTGTTGGTGTATTTGAGCGTATTCTTAAACTCTTCAATGGCTTTCCGGAATTCCCCCTTTTTAAGATAGCACCATGCTAATCCATAGTGGGCCTTATCGAATAAATCTGTATACTGCGGCCCCTTGAAATTATCAAGGATATACCTATACGTTGATAAAGAGTCATTAAGCCTGCCCATTTCATACAAAGTGTCCGCTTTGGTAAGATAAATGCTCGTGGTAAGTTTACTTTGTGCGAAATTTTTAAGAAGCTTATCAAAAACTTCCAGCGCCTTCTGATACGTTCCGGTTTTATAATAATATACGCCCTCGGAATAAAGACGAAGTTGCTCATCTTTTATCTGGGCTATATTAGTTTTTGCCGCATCATAGTCTTCTTTGACAGCAAAAGAAAATGCCAATCCCTGATAAATCAAATCATTAAGATAGATGTCGGTATTTGTCTCGAGGGCTCGTTTATAATTACGAATAGCCTGCTCAATATCTTTTTTATCATAAAAAGCTTCACCCAGATAAAAACACACATTAGAAATAATTTTACCCTTAGGGTTTGATTTTACATATTTTTCTCCAAGCTCAATGATGCGGGAATAATTTTTGCTTTGGAAATAAAAAGCGAGCAGGCTCGAATACACGGTTTCCTGCAATTCCGGCTCTTTACTTTTCTCAATTACCTCCTCCAGATGGCCCTCGGCACTATCTATATCACCAAGTTCAAGATAATCTAAACCGGAAAGGGAATGCGCCTGCCATATGAATTTCGATGAAGGGTAATCCTCAATAATTTTTGTTGCGTAGAAAAGCGATTCTTTAAATTTTTTTCCTTTATAATTAACCTCGGCAAGCCAATAGCACACTTCATCCATAATGTCTCCGATTCCCTTCTTAGAAGAAAGGTCACCAAGCAAGCTTATGGCGTTGGGATAATCCCCCTTAAAATAGTAACATTTGGCCATGTATAATTTTGCCTTATAAACATCGGCGCTTTCTGGAAAATCCTCGATGAATTTTTTAAACAATGAAAGGCTTGCCTCATAAAATCCATCAGAGAATGCTTTACCCGCAACAAAGAATTTTTCTTCCTCAGGTTTTTGGGCACAGAACGCGTTGGTTAGAAAAACGGCCGAGACAATGACCAAAATAAAGATTTTTAATTTTTTCATATATTGCAGATTATTCACCTTCGCCGCTCGCAAGCAATCTTCGGTGTGGCTTCGAAGGAATGAACCTCAGCGAAATTTTAAAAAATGTTATTTCAGAACAAAAGGTTCATTTACCTTTGAACTTATTTTTTAAAAACATTCCAGTGTATGAAGCAGCGTGCTTCATAATCACAGCTGGCCCTCCACAGGCAACCAGATGTCCACCATTTTCTCCTCCTTCGGGCCCTAAGTCAATAATATAATCTGCGCATTTTATAACATCTAAATTATGCTCTATAACTAAAACTGTATTTTTCTTATCCACCAGCTTTTGCAAAACCGAAAGAAGCTTTTTTACATCATCAAAATGCAACCCGGTCGTTGGTTCATCAAGGATATAAATGGTTTTTCCGGTTGCCTTCTTACGCAACTGGGAAGCAAGTTTTATCCTTTGGGCTTCTCCACCCGAAAGCGTTGTGGCTGACTGGCCAACTGCAATATATCCAAGCCCCACGTCTTTGAGGGTTTTTAGAATATTCCGGATATGAGGAAAATTTTCGAATAAATTATATGCTTCATCAACGTCCATCTGCAAAACATCAAAAATATTTTTTCCTTTAAACGCTACTTCAAGAGTTTGCTTATTAAACCTTTTCCCGGCGCATATTTCACAAGGCACATATACATCCGATAAAAAATGCATCTCTATTTTTTTTGTTCCATCGCCCTGACAGGCATCGCACCGGCCACCTGAAACATTAAAACTGAATCGCGATGGCTTATACCCTCTTTGTTTTGCCTCAGGGAGCTGGCTAAACAAATCTCTTATATATGTAAACATCCCCGTATACGTAGCCGGGTTTGAACGAGGGGTCCTGCCTATAGGAGATTGGTCCACGATTATAACCTTATCTATATTCTCAAGGCCTTCAATTTTACTGTGTGCTCCCGGCTTCTCACGGGAATCATAAATATTTTTCGCTAAGGCCTTATACAAGATATCTTCAACCAAGGTAGATTTACCTGAACCAGACACGCCGGTTACCGCGATAAATACTTCAAGAGGTATCTTTACATCGATATTTTTTAAATTATGTTCTTTAGCGCCTTTGACCACCACATAAGGTTTTTCTTTGTAATCCCTCGTTTTTAAAGGTATTTCTACCTTTTCTTCACCTCTTAGGTATTTGCCTGTAAGTGTATCGGCACTAAAAAGATTTTTCTTCAACCCTTCATAAACAATCTTACCGCCATTTACCCCGGCGCCAGGACCAAGATCGATTATCCAGTCACTTTCATTTATCATTTGCTCATCATGCTCAACCACGATTACAGTATTACCCAAAACTTTAAGGTTTTTTAACGTATTTATCAATTTTTTATCGTCTCGGGGATGCAAGCCAATAGTAGGCTCATCGAGTATATAGATAACCCCGGAAAGTGCGGAACCCACTTGAGTTGCTAATCTTATCCGCTGCGCTTCTCCACCGGACAAGGTTGAGCTTAAACGATCAAGAGATATATAATCAAGACCGACATCAAGGCAAAACTTCAAACGCTTTTTTATCTCTTTAGTTATATAATGGGCAATTTCTT
>JBAZGZ010000170.1:0-4041 GCA_041652615.1 Candidatus Omnitrophota bacterium
TCTTCAAATCTTAATTTAAATTTTTTGCTCCAAATGATGTTAAAAATATTTTCCCGCGCTTCCGCAAGAGAAAGCTCCCGCGGCGGTAAAGTCTTTTCAAGATAGACAAGATAATACGTCTCGCCTATTTTTTTCACAGCATGCTCCCCTTCTTTTAATTCCTTGGCCATCCCGGCAATTTCCTCTTTTAGATCCTTTACTTCGGCCTCAACTCTCACTAAATGCATTGACTGAGCTCCTGCTTCTTGGATACCTTTTTCTTTTAATGCTTTTGTTGTGGTACTCAAAATATTTTTATCTTTAGTTTGTATTATCCAAATTACATATTTCTGATCCGCAACAAGCTCTTTCCTGTGCTCCACATAATAATTGGATACTTCTTGAGGTGTTATGTTTACGTATCCGTTTACAAGAATACCTATTACCTGACGCATCAAAAACTGCCCACGTATCCTTTCCTTAAGGACAGTAACATTTAACCCTCGCTCAACTAAGGAATTTTCAAAATCCTCTCTTGAAGGATAAGATGATATTACTTTATTAAGCTGGTCGGCTATCGCGGCAGGAGGTATCTCCATATTCTTCTTCTTTGCCTCTGCAAGAATAAGCCTGTCCTCTATCAATTTATCCAATGCCTCTCTTTTACCTTTTGCTTCATCAGAAGAAAAACTTGCGAATTGCTCAGGCATTCTGTAACTGACAATTTTATAATAGTCGTCAAGATCCCTGGCGGTAATCGCCTCGTTGTTAACTTTGGCTACAATTTTACCGATTTCTTCACAATATCCCGTGGAAATAAAAAACAGGCACATAATGCCTAAAATTAACTTCTTCATTTTACTCTTCCCCCTGTAATAATAACGTCTATCGGTTGCGCAACTCGTTTCGTCTATCGTCATTTGGTTGCGTCCTAAATTTTACCTACTCTACGCTATACGTTCAACGCAACCGTAACGAGGTGCGACGCCTCCCCGAAGGGATCTGCGCAACCGCAGCCGATTAACACAACCATTCTACTTAACTCGCCTCTATTCTAAACGCTTCTTTTAAATATTCTATCTCTTTCTTTAAGATACGGCAATATAAATCAAACCCAATCATCCAGACGAAACCATGTTGCTCTTTACCGATTATATTTCCCGCTCCTCTTAATTCCAAATCGCTCATCGCAAGCTCGAAACCGGCGCCAAGATGAGAAAATTCTTCAATCATCTCGAGCCTTTCCCGAGCGTCAGTTGAAATTGAAGAAAGATTAGGCACAAGCAAATACGCGTAAGACTGCACATTAAATCTGCCTACCCTGCCTCTTAACTGATGCAAATCAGCAAGACCAAATGTATGCGCGTCACTTATAATAATTGTATTTGCGGAAGGTATATCAATACCGGATTCTACTATCGCGGTTGAGATAAGGCAATCTATTTTTTTAGCGACAAAATCAAACATAATCTTTTCTATTTCTGAAGAAGAAAGCCGTCCATGTATAACCGCAAGCCTGACGTTTGCCGGTAAGACATTGCGTAACATTTTTTCCCATTTTAATATAGTTTCTATACGGTTATGAATAAAAAATACCTGCCCGCCCCTGCTGATTTCGTGTAAAATCGCCTCCTTTAAGGCTTGAGGGTTTAATTGAAGAACTTTTGTTTTAACGGAAAGTCTGTCCTTGGGGGGAGTTTTTATCACAGAAATATTTTTAATCCCTATAAGGCTCATGTATAAAGTACGCGGTATGGGGGTCGCCGTAAGAGTAAGAACATCTATCCCTATTTTTAATTTCTTTATTTTTTCTTTGTGTTCAACGCCAAACCTCTGTTCCTCATCTACGATAAGCAAACCTAAGTCTTTAAACCCAACGTCATCAGAGGTAAGCCTGTGCGTTCCAACAACCACGTCTATTTTTCCTAAATGTAATCCTTCTACTATTTTTTTCTGTTCCGCTTTAGTACGAAAACGGCTAAGCATTTCGACTTTTACCGGAAACTGCTTAGCCCTGAGGGAAAGGTTCGCGTAATGTTGATAAGCGAGAATTGTTGTAGGAACAAGAAAGGCAACCTGCTTTCCATCCATTACCGCTTTAAATACCGCGCGCATAGCGACTTCTGTTTTGCCATAACCAACATCTCCGCAAATAAGCCTGTCCATACAGCGGCTCGACTCCATATCGTTTTTTACATCGACGGTTGCTTTAAATTGGTCTTCGGTAACCGTATAGGGAAAAGTATCTTCAAACGGTTTTTGCCAATCTGTATCTTTCGAAAATTTGAAGCCCCCTATCAATTTTCTCTGCGCTTCCATACGCATAAGCGTAAGTGCAAATTGTTTTATACCATGCTCAACGCGTTCTTTTATGCGAATCCACTCTTTAGAGCCAAGACGCGATAGCTTCGGAGCTTTCGCTGAAAAATTCGCGTATTTTTGTATAAAATGCGCTTCTTCTTTTGAAACGTAAAGCTTATCCCGATTCGCGTATTCAATTTCAAAATAATAGCCTTCTTTATCTTTTACATCTAATTTCTTTACGCCTAAAAAGCGACCTATCCCATATTTTGTGTGTACGACATAATCACCTTTTTTTATACGCAAGACCGCCTCAATAGGAAGGTCTTCGCTTAAATATTTCTTGGCATGCTTAAAGTGAGGTATGATTATCAAAAAATCGTAGTCTATTATTTTTTTATTAAGAGTTTTATCGAAACTATAGATTTTCTTAACCAGATCGAATTCCCATTCAAGCCGTAAAGGGAAATTAAAGTTAACCGGAAAAACTTCCAGAGTATCTCCGCGAACAGAAAAATCTCCTTCTTCGGAAGTTTCGTCCGCTCGGGTGTAGCCCAGTTCAATTAATTTTTTCTGGGCATCCTCAAAGGAAAGTTCCTTATTTGTATAGATTTTGAAGGTTTCAAACATGGCTCAAAGAAAAAAATAGCAGAAAAATGACAGGAAATATAATACTGCAGATGGAAAAATCAATATTTTAAATATGCGTGAAATAGCTTATGTAGCCTTAACCCCTCTAAAAACCATAACCAGCGCTGAAGCTATATATATGGTTGAATAAACACCGGAAATAAATCCAACCAAAAGTACAAAAGAAAATCCTTTCAAAGCTTCTCCGCCCAAAAGATACATACCAAGCGTTACAAAAAACACTGTCAAAGAAGTTATAATAGTGCGTGAAAATGTACCGTTTAAAGCATGATTTAATACATCAGCAAGCGAAGATTTATGCATACGCGGAGCAATTTCTCTTATGCGATCATAAATAACGATAGTATCATTGATAGAAAAACCTGCGATAGTCAAAAGCGCGGTTACCATCAATAAATCCACCTCATAACCAAACCAGACAGCAAAACCAAGAGCAATAAGCACGTCATGCAAAAGAGCGATGACCCCCGCCATTGCAAAGTCAAAATGCTTGAACCGCAAAAATACATAAATAAGAATTCCGGCAAGCGAAAGAATAATCGCCAATAAAGCTTTCTTTTTAAGCATCTCTCCGACGGAAGGCCCGACCTTATCAACCTTGAGCCTCTCTACTTCTTTATAATTCTTTTTTAACGCGGCTTCAACGCTGTCAGCAACATCTTCTTTGCTTTTTATATTTATACCACCTTTAACATCGTTAAAATCCTGAATAATTAAACCGGTTAAACCGGCGTCATTCAAAATCTTCCTTACTTCCTCTATGGACGGCGCCGGAGTTAATTTATATTCTAAAACCTGGCCGCCCTTAAAATCAATGCTATATACAGCCTGTCCTTTTGAAACAAAATTAAACATCGTTGCCCCAATAGCAACTATAGAAATCGCAAGGCAGATATAACGCGGCTTTAAAAAATCGATTTTGGAAGCCGGGAAAAACTGCAGCATACGCAAATTCTGTAAATTGTTTTTAAGCAAAAACGCGAAAGCAGTTTTACCAACAAAAATTGCCGTAAACATACTTATAAGTATCCCCAGTATCAGTGTCGTCGCAAAACCGCGTATAGGGCCGGTTCCAAAAATAAAAAGAAATGCCGCGGCGATCATGGTGGT
>JBAZGZ010000171.1:0-3983 GCA_041652615.1 Candidatus Omnitrophota bacterium
TGATGGCCCTAAGGCCATACATGATAATAATCGTCCGTTTATTAATCGCAAAGGAAGTTTCGATGCTATTTTATTAAACCTTAAAAGAATGCCTAAAGCAGTCATGAAAAGGCTGGTCGGCCGTACAACGGTGACTCCATTTTTTACCGATATGATAAAGTTGTATGAACACTTGAAAGGTTTAGGTTTTGAGCGGATTGAGATTTTTGAGAGTGAAGATGCCTGCCATAAGATTTTACCCGGGCAAGAATCAAGTTTTTTTAGTACAGAAGAAAATTATAAGCTTTTATACGAGGCATATGAAAAGCTAGCGTTGCGTTACATCGACGATGTTATTTCAGGGAAGTTAAATTACAGCAAAACTTTTTTCAATCGATTTTTTAAGTTGATGCAAAGATTATACTATAACCACGAAGTTTCAGGCGGATGTCCTGCTGCTAAGGGGCAGATTGCGGTGGCTGTTGATGGGGGGATCTATCCATGTACCTCGTTTCTGGGAATAAATGAATTCGAATTAGGGCATGTTAATTATGGCATTGATGGTAATAAATATAAGAAGTTTATCGAGAAAACAAATAAACGTTTTGAGTATTGCCAGAGAGACTGTGATTTATTCAGCCTTTGTCGTTCGACAGGTTCTTGTCTGAATGTTAACTATTTTTTTAATGGTGATCCCGCTTTGCCGCATAAGAAAAGTTGTGCCCTTTTTAGCGAAAAATTAGCATTAGCTGTTGCGAGTTTATCTATTCTTTCCGAAAAAATCCCCCAGCGGTTAGAACAACTATTTGGTTTCGATCCCATAGGTAGAAGAGGAAACAAATTATATTGAAAGAAGTTTTTTAAAGTAAAGATCAAGTTAACGCCTGATTTATATCTGTGGTATGCTTGATGAGGCGTATTCTAATTTAAAAGCTTGATTTGTTAATAGGGGACAGTATAATAATTTAAGTAAATAAAACAGGTTATATGCAGGCAATTTCTGCAAAATGATTTTTCCCACCCGCGTAAGAAACAAAGGAATAACATGATGAAAAAATTGGTTTTAGTCAGGCCGCCCAGGCAGTTGTGGCCGTTTATAAATGAATCAGATAATTTTCTTCTGCCGCTTGGGCTGCCTTGTATAGCGGCTAGTGCCCGAGAAGCCTTCCCCGATCTTGTGGTAAAGATAATCGATTGTCCTCCGCTTAAGATAGGGTGGGAGAGCCTTAGGAAGATACTTGAGGAAGAGAAGCCTGATATGGTCGGGGCAGGGGAAGAGGCCTTGTATCATCTGGAGGCGAGTAGGTTGTTTTCTCTGGCTAAGGAAATAAACCCCAAAGTCATTAATGTCGCCGGCGGGCATTTTTTCTCCTGGATGGTCAATTATAGCTTTAAGAATTTCCCTATCGATGTGATTGTTAGATTTGAAGGTGAGGTAACTATAAGAGAGTTGATTGGAGCGATCAGACAAGGCAGGGGTCTTTCAGAAGTAAAGGGGATCGCTTACCGGGATGGCAATGATATTAAAGTGAATCCGCTGCGTCCGCTTATAAAAGACCTGGACACCTTGTCCTTGCCGGCGTATGACCTTATGCCGATGGGTAAATATTCTCCTTTTGGATATCTTTGGCCTCAGAGCGTGACCCTTGAACACTCCCGTGGATGTATTGACCGGTGTAATTTTTGTTCTCTTTGGACTTTTTGGGGGGAGCAGGTTAAAACTGATATTGAGAAAGGCGAGCTTGAGGTTATGCCCCGTTATAGAAGTAAAAGCGTGGACAGAATGCTTGAAGAAGTTGATATCGTTTATCAGAAGTACGGCAGGCGTTATATTATTTGGGCTGACCCGACCTTTAATGTTGATCCTGAGTGGACGGAAGAGTTTTGCGATAAGCTTCTGACCAGAAAATATAAAGATTTATATTGGTGGGCTTTTTTGCGCGCGGATTTTACTTTACGTGATGAAAAGAGGGGAATACTCAGTAAAATGGTTCGCGCGGGCCTGGTGCATCCTTTGATCGGTATTGAACGGGTATGTACAGAAGATTTAAGAAAGGTTCGTAAATCCGTGTATTCGCGCGAAATGATCAAGGAAGTGTTTTCTATCTTTAAGAAAAAATACCCGCACGTATTCCGCCAGGGGACTTTTGTAACTTGTCTTCCTTTTGATACCAGAGAGTCAATGTTGCAGATGGTTGATTATGCCAAAGAGATCGATATAGATTATCCGGCATTTCACCCGGTCGCTCCGGTACCGGGGACTTATCTTTATCAAGAAGCCAAGGAGGGTGATTTTTTAGAAGAAAAGGATTTTACAAAATACGACTGGGCTACTCCTGTTTTACGTTCACAAACGGGTCTGTCTCAGGAGGCACTGGGAAAATTGAACATGGAATTAAACAAGCGCTATGTCTTGTATCGTCCGCACTGGTTGATTAGGGGGCTGTTCTCACGTTTTAAACATAAGCGGGGCCTTTACTGGTGGTTTTTCAGAAATACCGTGAAAATGATTATTTTGGGCATTAAAGATAGCATTTTTGGGAGTAAAAAGTCAGGAGCTACTGGTTTTATGCGTTTAAAAAAGCCAGATTGGTATGATAAATAATCGAAGCAACGGCTTTAAATAATAACAATCGACGGTAACGGTTAACTTAATAAAATTATGTTAGGTTTGAAAAGCAATCGAAATTTAAAGTTAGATAACTATAAGAATATCATTATTTTGGGATCTATCTTTATAGGGGCAGCATTGTTAAGGCTGTATGGATTGGGTAAATATGCTTTTTCGTATGATGAGGCAATTACCATTATGAATGGTGGGCATAAAATTTCTAGAACTCTTTATTTATTTGGAGCATTTGATACTGAATTATTAGTAAGGTATAAAGATATTTTGATGTTTTTTTTCGAAGATTTTATATATTTTTGGCAAAGAGTCTTTGGAGGATCAGAAACAATCCTGAGATTAACTTCGGTAATTTTTTCCTTATCGTCTATATATCTTTTGTTTGTTTTGGCAAAAGAGGTATTTAACCGCAAAGTTGCGTATATTGCAGTTTTGCTTGCCGCTATTTCTCCTTTTAGTATTTTGTATTCCCAGGAATTACGGCCTTATTCAGCCGTTTCTTTTTTAACTCTGTTGGTTATTTATTCACTCTTAAAGTTTACAGAAACCGGAAAGATCAGGTATGGTATTGTTTATGTTGTCGGTAATGTTATTAGTATTTATTTTCACTACATGTCTTTATTGGTTTTATGGGCGTGCTTTCTTTTTCAAGTATTTAATATCAAAAAATACAAACATATATTTAAGAAAATTGTTATTATTTATTTTTTAATAGCATCCTTGCTTTTGCCGCTCCTGTTGACTTGTTTCGCTAACGCAAGATTTATTTTTAACAATTTTATTGATAGCGAATTTAGCGAATTTCCAATCTGGGCTGGGAAAATTACTTTTTCACAGGTATTATTTACTTTAAAAAATTTTAGCATTGGCTATAATACAGATTTTTTTTCCGGATTGGGCTTATTAAGTTTTGCCATTTATGGCTTATTTTTTTTAACCGGGGTTTTTAAAGTTTTTTCTAATCCCAGAGCCCGGTTATTGGGAGTTTGTTTTTTTGTGCCTATCTTAACGCTATTTTTCTTATCTAAGCTCAAGCCTTGTTATGTCGACCGGTATTTATTTTCTGTATTTTATCTTTACATTTTGTTTATTGCCGTTGGATTGTCCAGAATTAAAAATCGGTTTTTGTTCACTTTTTTAATAGTGTTACTAGTAAGTTTTAATTTTTGCGGATTAAGAAACTATTATTTTTATCATTTGCCCACAGATGAAAAACAGCATATAGCGGTAAGTATTAAACCGGAAATCAAAGGTTTAACTGCAACCCTCGTGGCTAATTACGATCAGGGTGACGGCATTGTGAATACATGCAAGAATACAATTTTCCCTTTAAAGGCCTATATAAAGCATTTTACTTCGGATAAAAATTTGATTGATG
>JBAZGZ010000172.1:0-3975 GCA_041652615.1 Candidatus Omnitrophota bacterium
GCCAGATTATACTTAATGATTGGGGAATAATCGTTGCTTTCATTTTCTAAAGCTTTCTTAAACTCTTCGATCGCTTTATCGAAATCACCTTTACAGGCGTACACTACCCCCAAATCATTATGCGCGCCAGCGGTATTTGAATCAATTTCAATGGCTTTTTGTAAACTTTGTAAGGCTTTATCCAGCAAACCTTTTTGAATGAATTGTCTGGCCTCTTGAAAATATTCCTCGTAAGTTTCAACTATTTCTCTTACCCTCACCAGTTTACCATCCTTTACTTCTAATCGTATTATCTCTTTGGAATAGCAGGAAAAAACCGGTAGGAGTAAAATTAACAAAAAAATGAATATTTTATGCATATATTTGTCTATCAATTTATTAAATCATTACTTCTAACATTCGAAATCAGCGGCGGAAACCGCAGGTCTACGTCCGCCGGAATGACTTGTTGTAAGTTAATTTTTACATTTTATCGTATTTACAGGAGTTATCCAATAGATACCATTGCTAACTTTACGCACATCATCTAGCTTTCTATAGGGAGAAATTAAAAATCCTTCAACATCTCCGAGGCCAATTTTCTTTATAACAACCATATTTTCATAAACACGCACCCATACCGGACTTAGTTTTTTTATCGCGATTGGCAATTCTTCTTCGGGTATTTCTTTTTGAGGAGGAAAAGATTTTTTTTCTTTCTCTTTTTTAAAGTATGCTTTATGTGATTCTATTAGATTTTTTGCTTCGAATAAAACTTTATTTTCATTGGCGATTTTTAAAGAAGTGTAAGCCCCAAGATAAAATGCTTTAGGGAGAATTAAACCAAATAGCAAAAAAGACAGTAATAAAACAATCGCCTCTTTTTTATAGGGTTTCTTTTTTAGGATATTAATAACTGTTCGGATCAGCAATATAATAAACAATAAAGGGGTCATTAACCTGATAGGCATTGATATTAATAATAGGTTCGCAAATATTTTATTTAATCCCATCAAGTAGGAAATTAAAATATCTGCGATACAGAAGAGAATAAGCATATTCGGCAAGTTTATTATTTTTTTCATTTTATTTCTTATGGCTTAGATAAAATATCTTTAATGGTTTCTGAAAGCTGATCCACATCTTCTTTATAATATGATAAAAATGGAAAAATTAAAAAACATCGTATAAATTTTCCGATGAGAATTATTTTATTATTTCTTTTTTCTAAATATCCTACAAATCTTGCCGCGGGTTTTCTTCTCCAGCCAGATAAAAAGATGGATATTTTTCCGTTTTCTGTAACATTACCATAAAGATTTCGTGTTGTACTTACTTTCATTTTATAAAAAGAAAAATTTGCTTTTATTATATTTTCTTCAATTTTTCTGATGGAATCGGTAAGGGAATAAATGCTTTCGAATTCAGAATTTATTTCTTTTGGATGTTTGAAAAGTTTATTATATAAATTATTAATTATTTCTTTCATTTTATTATACCTAACACAAAAATAAGCGGCAAGCTGAACGGCGAAGCCGCGAAAACTGTCCGCTTGATTGAGTTGTTATGAGTTTTTTATTCAGAGAGATACACCTCTGAATCTTCAGGAACATCTTCTATATTTATGCCGTCAGAAAGGCATAATGCTATTCGTTCATCAGGATTTTGACAAAGCGGTGATAGTTTTGAAACATAAGCATCATGAATGTTTCCATCAGGCTTTCTAATCGTTAATTTTGCCCCTACTATAACATTTACCATTTTAGACTCAACCCCTGGGGTAACGGTAATGCCATCATCTTTATGTACCCACGATTTTCTTATTTTGAATAAAAACTTTTCCATTTGATAATTTTATTATTTTTTTAAACATAACATAAAAATCACCTGTCTGACGAACCGCGAAGCCGCGAGGATTGTCCGCTCGTTTGATCTGTTATGCCTTTTATCTACATCTGGTTTCCGAGAACCAAAAAAGTTATCAATCCATAGAAAAAAATAAAGGTTATATTTAAAACTAATCCTATAATCGATAGCCATAAGGCAATTTTATTTTTGATTTGTAATATTGAAATCCAAAGCCCATAGATAGCGATATAAGGCATAGAGAATAAAAGAAATAAAGACGTATTGCCGCTGAACGAAGTGATTTCAAGTATTTTTATAATGACACCTAATACTATAATTAGGAGAGCATATGAAATAGATGCTAATAATATACTTGAATATGATGTTTGGTATATTTTTTTGTGTAATGATTTCAATCTGTTTTTCATCTATTTTTTAGGTATAACATCCGAAATCAGCTGCTAAGGCCGCGCGACTTGTGGTGAGCGAAGTCGAACCAACGCGCGGGATTGTCAGCTGGATTACCTTGTTATGAGTTTATTTTTTAAATATTTTATTCCCTATTAAGTATCCAATCAATACAAAAACAGCAACAATCATAAAGCCAATCGTTTTATTGTTTATTCCAACAGCAGCCATTGAGACAACTGTTCCGATTATTCCGAATATGATACTTAGGCCTACTATATTAGCTTCACGTTTTGATAGTTTTACGCCTTTAAGTAGGACTATGTAATCATCATTTTTTTTCATTTTTCATTGCTATCCCTAACTAATTTTTTACTTATAACAATTAATAGACGAAATTCCTTTTTTGTAAAACTCCTAGAATGAGAATAGCATTTTTTAGTTAAAAAATCAATAAAAATAGGAATTTTGAAAGAAAACAGCGGTTTGTTTCGTTGTTACATATCGGAGTTGCGGACTTTATATGATTTAGTTGAATATGGCAAGTTTCTGTGATAAACTACGACTTTTCTGCAGCTATCCATAAACAAATCATATATATTATGAATGACTATATAATTATTAAAGGAGCCAGGGAGCACAATCTAAAAAACATAGATTTAAAAATACCCAAGAATAAGCTTATTTGCATAACCGGGCTTTCCGGATCAGGAAAGTCGTCTTTGGCATTCGACACTATTTACGCAGAGGGCCAGCGCCGTTACGTAGAAAGCTTATCAAGTTACGCCCGCCAATTTTTAGAACAATTGCACAAGCCTGAAGTCGAGCATATCGAGGGCCTTTCCCCGGCTATTGCCATAGAGCAGAGGACAGCCGGCGGCTCGCCCCGTTCCATAGTCGCCACTCAAACTGAAAGTTACGATTACCTTCGTCTTCTTTTTGCCCGCATCGGAAAACCATATTGCTACAAATGTTCCAAGCCTATTACCCGTCAGACTTCTCAGGAAATCATAGAGCAGGTTTTGTCTTTTCCCTCAGGCAGTCGCGCGTATATACTTTCTCCGGTTGTGCGCGGAAAAAAAGGAGAGTATGTTTCTCTTTTTAGCAGGCTGTTAAAAGAGGGGTTTTCACGCGTGCGGGTTGACGGCGCAATTTTTGAATTAGCGGAAGAGATAAAGCTGGCGAAATATAAAATCCATAATATAGAAATTGTAGTTGACCGAATACAGGTTTTAAGGGCTAACGCCAAGCGCATAGCTGATTCAGTCGAAACTGCACTAAAGCATTCAGGCGGTATTGTTATTGTTTACGATGAAAATCAAAAAAAAGAATTTCTTTATAATACGCAGTTAAGCTGCGCGCATTGCGGAATTTCTCTGGGCGATCTTGAGCCGCGAATGTTTAGTTTTAATACGCCTTATGGGGCATGCCCATCCTGCAAAGGTCTTGGGACAAGGCCGGAGTTTGATCTTGATTTGATAATACCGGATAAAAAAAAGAGCCTGGAAGAAGGAGCTATAGAAGCATGGCGCAGAGGAAGCCGCGGTTATGTTATGTTTCATAAGGCACTTCTTCGAGAGTTGGCGCGTGAATTAGATTTCTCTATGGATGTGCCGTTTGAAAAATTACCAAAAGAAATAAAAAAGACTGTTCTTTATGGTAATGAAAAAGTTTTTGTCTGGGGTAAGCCGTTTGAAGGGGTAATCGGCAGGCTTACGCGGATGCTCAGCAAAACTGACA
>JBAZGZ010000173.1:0-3969 GCA_041652615.1 Candidatus Omnitrophota bacterium
CCAGAGCATCGCGGACAGTGCCTTTTGTCAGTAAGGCCACAGGCATACCTTTGGCCAAAATTGCTGCGCAGGTAATGGTTGGCAAAAAATTAGCAGATTTCAAAATTGATGCAAATCGTTTAATGCCGCATATAGCTGTAAAGGAAGCAGTGTTGCCGTTTTCAAGATTTTCCGGTGTAGATATTATTCTTGGTCCTGAAATGAAATCAACCGGAGAGGTTATGGGCATAGATTATTCTTTCGGCAAAGCTTTTTTTAAAGCGGAATCCGGAGCCGACCAAACCTTGCCGTTAAAGGGAAAGGTGTTTTTAAGCGTAAAAAATGACGATAAGCGTAATATTGTTTTTATCGCAAAAAAACTTTACGATATGAATTTTAAAATTATTGCCACTAACGGGACATGGAAAGTGCTTACTTCTAACAATATTCTTGCGGAACGCATTGATAAAATAGCGGAAGGAAGTAATCGGTTACTGGATTTAATAAAAAAAGGCAAGATTAAACTTATTATCAATACGCCTTCCGGTAAACTTGGTCAATTTGATATGAAGATGATAAGAAGCATTGCGGTTCGTTACGGTGTCCCATGCATTACAACTATTCAGGGCGCGCAAGCAGCAGTAAATGGCATAGAGGCAATGCTGGATGGGGAATTCAGCGTGCAGCCTCTACAAAAATATTTAGAGAAAATTAGAGGGTAAAATGTCTAAGTATATTTTTGTTACTGGCGGTGTAGTATCAAGTTTGGGTAAAGGTATTACTGCTTCTTCCATAGGAAAATTGTTAGAATCAAAAGGATTGACGGTTACGTTGATTAAGTGTGATCCTTATATTAATGTTGATCCTGGCACAATGAATCCTTATCAACATGGCGAGGTCTATGTTACCGATGATGGCGCAGAGACAGATTTGGATCTAGGACATTATGAGCGTTTTACTAACGCTAAAGTAACCAAAGATAATAATATTACTACCGGAAAAATCTATTTTTCAGTTATTACCAAAGAACGAAAAGGAGACTATCTTGGTAAAACCGTTCAAATTATCCCGCACATTACCGACGAAATAAAGCATCACATAAAAAAAGTGGCGCTGGATCAAAAAGTTGATGTCGTGATAGTTGAAATTGGCGGCACAGTGGGTGATATCGAAAGTCTACCATTTTTAGAAGCAATCAGGCAGTTACGTTTAGAATTAGGCCGGGACTATGCTATAAATATTCACGTTACCCTTGTGCCTTACATTAAGTCTGCAGGCGAAATTAAAACAAAACCGACACAGCATAGCGTCGCGGCATTAAGACAGATAGGAATTATGCCGGATATTATTGTTTGCCGGACAGAAAAAGCTCTTACTAAAGATGCTAAAGAAAAAATCGCACTTTTTTGTAACGTTGACGCAGGTTGTGTAATTAACGCAGTTGATGCAAAAACTATTTATGAAGTACCGGTTAATTTCAAAAAAGAAGGTTTGGATTTACTCTTGGCCAGACTTCTTAATATTAAACATCAAGACGCAAGTCTGTCCGATTGGGAACATAATGTTTTAAAAAGAATTAAATCGCCAATCCATAGTGTAGAAATTGCTGTGGTTGGAAAATACATCGCACTGCAAGATGCGTATAAATCAATATATGAAGCTTTGGTTCATGGCGCTCTTGGCAATGACACACGCTTGATACTTAAAAGAGTAGATTCAGAAGATATCGAGAAACATGGAGTTGAAAAATACTTAAAAGGTATGAAAGGGATCTTAGTTCCTGGAGGTTTTGGCCATCGGGGCATAGAGGGTAAAATCAATGCTGTCAGATTTGCGCGGGAGAATAATATCCCTTATTTTGGTATATGCCTTGGAATGCAGATAGCAGTTATTGAATTTGCCAGAAATGCTTGCTGGCTTAAAGGCGCGAATTCAACCGAATTCGATAAAGATACAAAATATCCGGTAGTAAGTTTGCTTGAGGAGCAGAAAAAAGTCAAGGATTTAGGTGCGACAATGCGTCTGGGCGCTTACCAGTGCCGTTTAAAAAAAGGAACAAAAGCTTACAATGCATACAGGAAGGAGCAAATATCCGAGCGGCACAGACATAGATATGAATTCAACAATGCCTATCGTGAAGCGATGCAGAAGAAGGGGATGATATTCTCGGGAATTTATCCCAAAAAAGATTTAGTTGAAATAATTGAGCTTGGATGTCATCCCTGGTTTGTTGCCTGTCAATTCCATCCGGAATTTCAATCAAAGCCGGAAAGGCCTCATCCGTTATTTAAGAACTTCATCAAAGCTGCGTTGTCATTTAAGTAAACTAGAAGCGGATATCCGCGGATATTGACGCGGATAGACGCCAGCGAATTACCGTGCGTAAATCCGCGTAGGCATCCGCGGTAATCAGCTTCTATAAAAGAGGAAGATATTTTTTTATTTCGTGTTGACTGATTTGTAT
Source organism: Candidatus Omnitrophota bacterium (assembly GCA_041652615.1). Classification (GTDB taxonomy): domain Bacteria; phylum Omnitrophota; class Gorgyraeia; order Duberdicusellales; family 4484-171; genus JAJYOP01. The sequence continues at coordinate 2,444 of JBAZGZ010000173.1, forward strand.
TCTGTATTCCTCCCATTCTTTCTTCTTATTGAAAAGAAACCGCGTAAAGATATGCTCGCCTAAAGCTTCTTTTATGAATTTACTTTTTTCTGTTTCAAGTATTGCCTCAAAGAGATTTCCCGGCAGCGACTCTACGCCACGTTTTTCTCTTTCTTCCATAGCCATATGGTAAAGGTTTGGTTCAACCGGCGCCATAAGTTCATATTTTTTTTCAATGCCTTCAAGGCCCGCAGTAAGCATTACCGCGAAAGCAAGATAAGGGTTACAGGCCGGGTCCGGGCATCTTAATTCTACTCGTGTTGCTTTTTCATTTCCCGGTCGATAAAGAGGAACTCGCAAAAGAGCAGTGCGGTTTCTTTGCGCCCAGGAAATATATACCGGAGCTTCATAGCCGGGGACTAATCTTTTATAAGAGTTTACCCATTGCGCGGTAAGCGAACAAATTTCGCGCGCATGGATTAATTGCCCGGCGATAAATTCCTTGGCAATAGAGGAGAGGTGATGTTTGTCTTTTTTGTCAAAAAAAGCATTATGGTCTTCTTTGAATAATGATTGATGCACATGCATTCCGGAGCCATTTATCCCAAAAAGGGGCTTGGGCATAAAAGTAGCATAGATTCCGTTTTGCTGAGCTATTTCTTTGATTACGTATTTACTGGTGATCGCATTATCCGCCATAGTTAAGGCATCATTGTATTTAAGGTCAATTTCGTGCTGGCTGGGCGCTACTTCATGATGGGTTGCTTCCATGACTATGCCCATTTCTTCTAAGACCCTTACGGTTTTGTTGCGCATAGTATCAGCAAGATCGTTGGGTATCAATTCAAAGTAAGAACCTTCATCTATAACTTCCGGGCTTTTGTCTGACTTGAAATAAAAGTATTCAATCTCCGGCCCGACATAAAAAGTGAAGCCTAATTTTTTTGCCCGCATCAGAGCTCTTTTTAAAACGTAACGCGGGTCACCGGCATAAGGAGTTTGATCAGGATTTAAAATATCGCAAAAAAGCCTGGCCGTAAGGTTGCTTTCCTTTGTCCAGGGAAGTATTTTAAAAGTTGTAGGATCCGGCATAGCGATAATATCTGATTCTTGTGCTTCGGCAAATCCGGTAACGGAAGAACCGTCAAAGCCCTTTCCGTGATCTAGGACATCTTTCAATTCCCCCGGTGTTATAGAGATGCATTTTAATATTCCTAGAATATCTACAAACCAAAGCTGTATGGTTCTGATTTCTAGTTTGCGTACTTTCTCTAAAATGTTTATGATAAGTTCGTTTTTATCTATTTTTGTTTTGGCGCTGTAATTATTATTTTCGTGCGTTTCTTCGCTAGAAGAGGGGGCCTCTTTTATTGTAAGGCTATTTTTAGGAATGATATAACGGTTTCCTACACGCTCGGCATAAAGCGTGCCATGCTTAATACGCTCAATAACACCTTGCCGGCTGATGCCTAAAACCTTAGCTGCCTCTGTTGGGCTTAGATATTCTTGTTCCATATGTGGCCTCCTTAATGAGCACATCTTTTTTT
>JBAZGZ010000174.1:0-3969 GCA_041652615.1 Candidatus Omnitrophota bacterium
CGCGGCAATGCCTTGAGCTCCTCCCACGCGATAGATTTCTTTTATCTTTAAAAGTGAAGCAACAGCAAGTATAAACGGATTTACGGTTTTATCCTTTCTTAAAGGTGAGGCCAGGACTATTTCTTTTACTCCGGCAACAAGAGCGGGTATTACCGCCATATAAACCGTTGACACCAAAGGCGCTGTGCCGGCAGGAACATAAACTCCCACCCTTTCAAGCGGCACGTAGCGGTTTATCAATACTTTGCCATTACTTTCCTTTATGCGCTTAATATATTTAGGAGCTTCTTTCTTATAAAACTTAGTTACATTATGGAAGAATCGAGTTCATTAAATGCCGCGCTGATTTCTGATTCGCTCACTCTTAATTCTTTTGCCTGTAATTTAACTTTATCAAATTTTTTTGTATACTCCAAAAGCGCATCGTCGCCGCGCGTTTCTACGTCTTTGACAATTTTCGCTACTTTTTCAACGATATTGCCTTTACGGTTGCGCTTTTTAAGTAATGCTTTTTCAAGGCTTTCGATATTCCTTACTACTCTCATGGTTTTTTATAACACGGATGTAAACGGATGGTTACGGATGTCGCGGATATATTTATCCGTCTGAATCCGTCATAATGTTTTATTTTTCTAAAAATTTAATTATACAATTTTCCGTTTTTGTTAAAAAATCCTGGCCCTTATTTGTTATGACTCCCTGGACAAGCGCGTCTTTTCCTCCGCCACGAAGTGATAATTCTTCTTTAGACGCTGAAACAAATTTAGCTGCGCTGATACCCCTATCAACAAGAGCGTTGGTTACCGAACAAACAAAGACATTTTTTCCGCTGTTTTCTGATACAAGAAAAACAAAAATTTTAGGAATTTCTTTTCTTAATATATCTGACGCCTCAGCCAGGCCTGGTCCATCGGTATTTTTTAATTCATATATCAGGTAACTTATGCCGTTTATCTCTTTTTTATATTTTAGAATATCTTTTAGTTTAGCAAAAATATTTTCTCTCTCGTAATGTTCATTTTTTTCATTAGCAACTTTGCATTCGTTTTGTAACCTGCTAACAGCAAATGGTATATTTTGAATTGAACATTTTAAATTACTGGCAGTTTCTGAAACGAAACTCTCTAATTTTCTTATCTGGGCGTAGGAATTTTTTCCTACTACTGCCTCAATCCTTCTTATGCCACTTGCGATTGAAGATTCAGTAATTATCTTAAACGTACCCACTTCAGAAGTCAAATTAAGATGCGTGCCGCCGCATAATTCTTTGCTGTAATTACCTATAGAAATAACGCGCACAGTATCTTTGTATTTATCCGTAAAAAAAGCAAGTGCGCCTTTGGCTTTTGCCTCTTCGTAAGAAAGCTCTTCCTTAATTACTTTATCTGAATTAAGTATAAAATCATTTACGATATCTTCCACGCTTCTAAGCTCCTCGTCTGAAAGAGCCTTAAAGTGGGTAAAATCGAAACGAAGCCGGTCTTCATCAACTAAAGAGCCTTGCTGCATTACGTGCTCGCCAAGAACCTTGCGAAGAGCGGCCTGAAGTATATGCGTTGCGGTATGCGCCCTTTTTAACGCCTGTCTTCTTTGTAAATCCAGAGAAAGGCTGGCCGCGCTTTTAGAAATTATTCCCTTTATAACTTTTCCTTTATGGAGAATAGCGTTTCCTGCCTTAAAAACCTTATCGACATAAAACTCGCCATCTTTTGTGGATATTTTTCCTTTATCGGTTAATTGCCCGCCGCTCTCGGCATAAAAACATGTCTTATCTAAAACAACTATACCTTCTTCATTAGCCGCTAATTCTTTTGCTTCAATACTCTTCGAAACCCCACTACCCTCTATCTTGATCAAATGCAATATTTTAGCTTTTGCTTCAATTTCTTCATATCCCAGGAATTCGGTTGTTTCTTTAAAAGTTATACCTTCGGCCTTAAATATATTTTCATCGAACATACTGCTCTTTCTTGAGCGCTCCTGCTGCGCCAAAAAAAGTTTTTTAAACCCCTCTTCGTCTATCTTGAACGAGTTAGCAGCCGCCATCTCCTTGCTTAATTCAAGCGGAAGACCATAGGTATCATACAATTTAAACAAGTCTTCTGCCGGAACCGTATCAGCGTTCTTAGAATGAAGAGTTTTGGCAATCAGGAAAAATTGAGATTCAGCGTCTTTTAAAGTAGAAAGAAATTTATCTTCCTCGGTGCGTATGACCTTGGCAATTACACTCTTTTTTTCCTCAATTTCAGGATAAGGCTCTTTCATGAGCTCCGCATACAATTCAACCATTTTATAAAGAAAAGCTTCTCTCTTGCCTAAGATATGCGCGTGATACAAAGCTTTCCTGATGATTTTTCTTATAACATAACCCCTATCCTCATTAGATGGATAAACGCCGTCACAAACCGCAAACGTTGCGGCTCTTGCGTGGTCTACAATCGCGTTAACAAAACTTTTATCTCTCGGATTATTAATATCTGCTTTAAGAAATTTCGAAACAAAACTAACTGCCGGCGCCAATATATCTATTTCAAAATTTGAAACCTTACCCTGCAATATCGCAGCCATTCTTTCCAAGCCCATGCCGGTATCGATATTCTTTTGCGGCAATGGTTTTAAATCATTTACCCCTTGCCGGTTAAATTGAGTAAACACAAGGTTCCAGAATTCTACAAACCTGGGACAATCGCAGGCAGGACTACAATCAGGCTTGCCGCAGCCAATACTCGCTCCTCTATCAAAAAATATTTCCGAGCATGGACCGCATGGACCGTCAGGACCGTTAGTCGGTGCACTGGCAGGCCAAAAATTTTTATCTTCCCCTAGTTTTACTAGTTTTTTTTCCGGTATGCCGATTTCATTTTTCCATATCGAATAGGCCTCCGTATCATCTTTATAAACGGAAACCCAGATATCCTTTTCTTTCATGTTCAATTCGCGAAGTAAAAACTCCCAGGCAAATTGGATAGCTTCTCTCTTAAAGTAATCGCCGAAAGAAAAGTTTCCGAGCATTTCAAAAAAGGTATGGTGATATGGCGTGCGTCCGACCTCGCCCAAATCTCCGGCACGAAGACACTTTTGGGATGATGCTGCCAGCGTAACATCAGTTTTTTCGCCTAAAAAATAGGCTTTAAATTGATTCATCCCTGCCGGCGTAAAAAGAACGCTTGGGTCATCAGGGATAAGGCTATCCGAAGGAAAAATCTTATGATTTTTTTTATTAAAAAACTCCAGATACTTTTTACGTAACTCGTTGGATTTCATATATTTCAGTTAATCGCCATAACCATCAAATCTCTTAAAATTCAGATCCTCCAGTTCTTTTACGATATCGCTGTAATCAAAGCCTCTCGATGCGAAATGCCTTACTATTTTCTGGTAGGCATTTTTTTTCTCTTTGTAACGGAAAACTTTTTTCTTTATCAACTCTTTAAGGTCTTGCCGAAATTTAAGTTTATCTTTTAATGCTTCTTTCCTTAAATTCTCCGTTATGCCAAAACGTTTAAGTGCGTAATCTATTTTTTTTCTTCCCCAACCTTTCAAGCGGCTGGATGCAACAAACAGACAGGTAAATTCTTCATCATTTATATAGTTGTAGCTTTCTAAAGAACTTACAACCTTATCTATGACTGAAGAAGGATAACCTTTTTTGCTTAGACGCTCAACTATCTCACGCCTGGCTCTCGGCCTATATTTTAAAAGAAGATATGAATAATTTAGGGCCTTATTATAATTTTCCATAGAAGCGGATTACCGCGGATATTGACGCGGATGCACGCACAGTTATTTTTGCGTTTATCCGCGCATAGATCCACGGACATCCGCTTCTATATATCCATTTGCGGTTTTAAGATTAATTTATGTTACTATTTTTCCTTAACAACAACAAACCCTCTATTGGTTTTTAAAAGCCAACTCCCTTTTATCTTTGAAATTGCTGAAATGAATTCTTCCTTATCTTTAACTTCT
>JBAZGZ010000175.1:0-3964 GCA_041652615.1 Candidatus Omnitrophota bacterium
CCCACCGCAAAAGCGAAAGTAAGATCGCTCGACTTGCATGCCTAATCCACGCCGCCAGCGTTCACTCTGAGCCAGGATCAAACCCTCCAAAGGCTTTTTATAAACATCTTGGCATTCTTTCAAAGAGCAAAAATAGACAAAAAAAGAGCTAGAGACTAAAACATCCTTTTGGGATATTTATCCCTCGCTTTCTTTTTACTTTTTAAATCTTATTTTGTGCTTAAAACGTAAGCGTATTTAGATAATTTAAATCTTGAAGCCATTTAAACGCTCTCACAAAATATTCATACTGTCAAGAGAACACACCCGATGCTGTGTATTTATACACTATTTAAAAAGATTGTCAAGTATTTTTTTTGTATTGCTCGCTACTTTTTTAGTTTTTATCACAATAGCGGCTAAGTATGCCTCTTAAATAGCGCTCATTAACAACTCCGTAGTTGTCTGATTTTTTATAATCCTTCATCAAGGAATTGCTGGTTGGCCGGATATTCTTTCTGCTGCCGCAACATCCTCCAAAATAACTCACTTCGTAATTCTTACCAACCAAATCGCCCCACCACGATATAGCCTCTTTTTTGGTTGCGGCACAATTAGGCGGTCCGGGTTCGCAAAAATAGCTACGCTCTCCTTCATCACGCAGCCCTAAGGCATGGCCAAGCTCATGAAGAAAAACCTTTGAAAATATTTCTTTCTGAGAATATTGTTTTTTGTTTAGAATAATAAGCGATATTTGATTAATGGAGGAAATTTCAGCACAGGCGACAGAACCAGCGTTATCAATAATAACAAGCTTAAATGGCTGCTTGATGCGCGCGCGTAAGCTATCTAAAAAATCCTGCCGCACGGAAAGATAAGGAAAGTCATCGCGATGTTTGAAAAACATGGATACCTCTTCAGTCGACAACTCAATCTGCCATGTGGCTATGGCATTGCTAAACTCATTGAATGGTATTGTTGTTTCTAATCTTTTTGTAAGCAATACCATATCTTCAATGTTTGGCTTTTTTGAAACAGAATTCATTTCAACAAAAACTAAATTTAATAATTTTTTATTGGTATTTTTAGACGATAAAACGGTTGAACCGTACCGGGATAAATTGTAAGAGAAACTTGGCGGGATGAACCAAAATAGCAATAAAATATATAATACTATACAAAGTCTTTTTCTCAAAAGAATAATACAATTAAAAATAAGTGATGTGTTAATTGTAAATGCACCAAATATTAACGCCTGACAAATCCCGAGGATAATGCTAATTCGGCTAAATATTCCGGATCATGCATTATTTGCTGTTGTTCTTTTAAAAGTGGAATTAATTTCTCTTTTGCTTTTTGATAAGGCAACCTGCCCTCATGGTAATCTTCTGCTATTGCATGAATTTTTAAGTTAATTTCATAAAGTTTTTTTTCGAAAGCGGCTAATTTAGGATTTTCTTTTTCTAAACTGTCGATATAACCTTTTGTTCTTTCATTATATTTATCGCTACGGATAGGCCCCCGGCTAAAACCTATTAAAGGAAATAACGCCAAGATAGAAAATAGTAAACCGAAATTAAATAAAATCCTCACCTTTTTTTTCAACCCTAAAATCATATGATCAACCCTCTAAAAATCATTTCTATTGCTTGCAGCATAAATGGCCTTGGCCAAGGTAAATAGGTGAATCTCTCCAACCATAAGCAGTACCATCATCGCATTTACCACCAGGTGGCAAAAAAATGCCATACTCTGTCTCATAGGGATCGTTACACCAGCAAGCTCCATACTCGCCGATAGAACCTTCATCGGTAAAACCTGCATGACAACTTGACCCAGGCACTATGGTGCCACTATTGGCAGTTTTCTGCGAATGTGTATACGGAAAATATGCTATATAACAAGCTCCGCCACCGCCGGCTGCTGCCCACTTTGTGCCATTCCACCATTTAAGAGTATTACTATCTGAAGAATCTACAACGATATCCCCTGCTGCAGGACTAGAAGGGCGCGCTGAAGGGGCAAGCCGCATTCCATCTGTACCTACGACATGCAGTGCTCTTTGTGGCCCGGTTACTCCGGTTTTAATACCGACACTACCAGAAACCCAAAGATCTCCCTGCTGGCTCACATTTGTTGGGTCAGGCGCGTCAGCACCGGTAATACCACCAGAACCATCATTATCACCTATACCTAATGTGTTAGTCACTAACTGACTATACATACCATGCGGTGACGGATAGTAAGTCGTAATAGTGATATCCTCGGTGCCTTGAGCATAAAGGCATAATGTAAATAAAGATATCGACAAGAATAAGACAATATTTTTTTTCAAATATACCTCCTTTTAGTTTATTATTAACTAAAAAAAATTATACTTACAAGTCGTGAAATAATTAAATATAGCATACCCAAAAACGCCTTTATTCAGCCTCGCAACTATTACAAGCAGTCTAAAACAACATACTTTATTTGTCAACTTTGTTTTCAATCGACTTCTGCAATGAAATCAAAGAAAATAATGTTTACTTTTTTATTATAAATAGACATAAAGATTGTGTACTCTGGGGCTCTCGGAAATTTGCAAAAGAACAAAATTATCTGGAAAGTGAACCTACTTTATCAAGCACTTTCTGACGCTCTTTGTTATATTGCTCTCTGATTGTTTTCAGTTTTTGTGTATAATCTGCCCAATACTTACCTAGCTCATCAACAGTTGATAAGCTTTCCACTTCACCTGTAAATTGTTGGATTTCCGCATTGCCTTGCTCTATAGAATATTTTTGCAATTCCCTGCAATCAGCCGGCGCATTTAATTTTTTTATTTCTCCTATTTTATCTTTTATATCGCTAACAGCTTTTTTTAAAATACTCCAATGTTTTTCGGTCAGGTTTTTGCTTCCCGCCTTCGCTATTTCTGCTTGGGCATTGGAAATAATCGCTTGTATATTCTGCCCCAACAAATCTACTTTATCTATAAACTCCTGGGCGTTTTCCGCGGTTCCTTTAATTTTTATCTTAATTTCATTTTCATCTCGCTGCTCTCTAACAACTGCTTCTTGTCCTTTGGATTTATCAATCCTCTCTATATCATCTTTCCAGTAAGTCAAAACAATCCCCTCGTAGTCTATTTTGATAGACCTGCTAGTTTCTTCTACAATTTTCCCCTTTATGCTTTTCCCGGACTTAAGAATAATTGTTTCAGAAAAAGCAGAGCGGCAAAAGCATAAACAACCCAGGACAAAAAAACTAAAAATTAAACTGTTTCTCTTCATTTAATAAACTTATGGTAACCCTAGCGTTTATTGGATTTTATTCTATCTTTCTCTTTAGAATATTGTTCTTTCTTTTTGTTAAATTGCTTCTTACGGATCTCTGATTCCTCTGCAGTTGAGGAATCGTCTATTGATCTTACAAGCTGATCAGCTTGCGCATCATATACTTCCACAAAGAGCTGTTTTAGCTTTTCGCAATCAGGAGTAACATTCAACCTTTTTATCTCATTCACTTTACTCCGAATGCTAGCCGCAGTTGCCTGAAAAGCTTCACGATATCCAGAAGCAGACTTTCCGCCCTGGACTTGCATTGCTTCTCCGTAACCCTTTGAAATAATCCCTCCCATATCTTTCTCTAGAAGCTCAATTTTCGCTAAAAGCTCCTTTGCGTTTATTGATGCAGGCTTAATCTTAATTTTGACCGGCGTCTCTTTTGATTTATCGATATCTTTAATGTCTATCTTCGAATACGTTAAAAAAGTCCCCATAAAATCGATTTTTACGTATTTATCTGTTTCTTCAATAATTTTACCTTCCACGGTTTGCCCGGACTTAAGAATCAGGGTTTCAGAAAAAACAGAACCACAGAAATATAAATTTCCTAACATTAAAAACCCAATCATTAAATAATTTATCTTCATTTTCTAGCAATGGGCTATCCTATTTCAATATATTTATACTTTATTGTTAGGTTTTTTAAGTGTTTTTTT
>JBAZGZ010000176.1:0-3954 GCA_041652615.1 Candidatus Omnitrophota bacterium
TTACCGACCATACCGGGAATCATCAAAGCTCTACCCATACACACTGCCTTAACAAAAGGCGCACCAAGAGCCAGTACCTTAAATATATGGTCCTCGCTGGAAAATCCTCCGGCAATCGCAATATCAGGTATGCGCATACCTTTCTTAGCTAACTTTTCGCAGAACTCATAAGTAAGTGCCTGTAAATAGAATGTCGGTATACCCCACTCTTCCATCATTCTCCAGGGGCTCATCCCGGTTCCGCCCGGAGCGCCGTCAATAGTCAAAAGATCAATCTTGGCAAGAGAAGAATATTTAAGCGCCATAGCCAATTCTTTCATCGAATAGGCGCCGGTCTTTAAGGTAATACGCTTAAATCCTAAATCGCGTAAACGCTTAATTTCCGCCAAAAACGATTCTTCACTCACAAAACCTAAACGCGAATGCCTCTCGAATTCTTTTATCGCTTTATCCCTAAATGCTTCCTGATTTGAATGGACTGATGGATCAGGCGTAACAATATAGCCGCGTTTTTGCAGTTCAAGCGCTCTTTCTAAACTCTTAACCTTAATTTCTCCGCCAATACACTTTGCGCCTTGCCCCCATTTTAATTCTATGGTTTCTAATTTATGTTTTTTACGCACATATTCGGCAACGCCCAAGCGCGTATCCTCAACATTCATCTGGACAAGGATTTCTCCGTAACCAGCCTGGAATTTTTTATAGGTTTCAATCCTCCTGTCCATCTCGGGAGAATTTTTTATTTTTCCTTTATTATCCAATTCAAGCTTGGGGTCGATACCGCAGACATTCTCTCCGCAGACAAGTGTAACGCCAGATATCGCCGCGCCAATGGCAAAATGCTCCCAGTTTTTCCGGGCAATTTCGGTTGAACCGAGCGCGCCGGTAAAAATCGGCACACGCATTTTTGTTTTTATATCCCAGCCGTATTCGATTTCTGTGTTTACATCAGGAAATTTAGTTGTGTCGGGGCTACCTTCCATTCCTTTGGGTAATCCTTTTGCGCCTTGTGCGTAACCTTGGATATTAAGGTGGGAATAATCAACGGGATAATTTTTATCCGCTCCGGCAGTAACTTCGCCGAAAGGACCTGGGTAAATTACTTCGCGGCCGCGAAATGTAGCTTTGAAAACTTCACAATTACCTTTACAACCATCAATACAGCGCGAACAGATACCTGAGCCAGGAACAACATTCTTGGAACGGTTGAATGTCCTGGTTGCATCATTGCCATTTGGCCTTCCTAGATTCATACAATCCTCCTTTAGCAGTCAAACCCTGACTGCCATAACTCTAAACCAACACTCTCATAGGCATACCACTATGTCTATGACATATGAAGCAAGTTAACAATGCCAATTAAGTATATTCTCTTTTAAAGAACAATTAGCGTTTATTGCTGATTCCTTCCGCTAAAATTATCGCTTCAGCGATTTCGCGTATGCTTTTACGATTATCCATGCTACATTTTTGTAAACGTAAGTACGCTTCTTCTTCGGTTATTTTCTGCTGACGCATCAGAATTCCTTTTGCGCGCTCAAGGCGCTTACGCGTTTCAAGCTCCTCCTGAATTACTTTGCTCTTTACCATTAATTCGGTATTCTCAATTGCTACCGCGGCCTGATTTGCTATAGAAGTAAGAAGATCTATTTCTGTTTCGGTAAAATCATGCGGCTTAGAAGTGTAGCAGTTAATAACACCAATCACCTTGCCTTTTACCGCCAATGGCACACAGAGAAGCGAGCACAATCCTGCTTTTTTTGCGATATCCTTATGGCAATACTCTTTTTCCTTGGTAACATCTTTTATAATTATCGGTTTATTTTCCTTTGCCGCTCTTCCGGCAACACCTTCTCCGACTTTTAAAGGCATTTTTTTTGTATATTCTTCGCTGATACTTTGAGTCGCGCGGATAACCAGTTCTTTGTTTTTTTCATCAATCAGCATAATCGAACAGATATTCGAACCCATGGTTTCAGCAGTTACGGTAACAATCAAACGAAGAATATCTTCCAGGTACAAATCCGATACGATTGCCTTGCTGATTTTCGATAAAGCCTTAACTTGTTCTTCATAAATAATATTATCCATATTTCACCTCACGCTTAGTTGTCTATAAATGCCGATGGCGTTCCACGCCTTTAAGGCACAGAACGCCATCGTTCTTTATTTAAAATTCAGTTAAGCACTATCGCTGTGCTTAAAAAAAGAAAACGCCCCCTCTAGCTGCAACGCTACTAAAAAGGACGTCTTTATCCTGTATTCTAACTTAGAAAATTTAGGGGGTATAAAATACAAAAAGGCGTTTGCTTAAAACGCCTCTGTCCCCTAAATTTTGAGCACAAACATCGTGCCCAAATTCATTTTAAAAATAGCATATTATTTTTCGTTTGTCAAGATAAAAAAACGGATGTCACGGATTGTTACGGATTCAAACGGATAATATATATCCATTTACATCCATAACCATCCGTTGCATCCGCGTTTACAATCTAGTTTATACCGCTCCCTGGGCAAGCATGGCATCAGCCACTTTGACAAAACCCGCGACATTAGCGCCTCTGACGTAATCTATATATTTTCCTTCTTTTCCGTACTTTACGCATTGTTCATGGATAGCAATCATAATATCGTGCAATCTGTTATCCACTTCTTCACGGGTCCAGGAAAGCCTCATACTGTTTTGCGACATTTCCAAACCTGAAGTTGCAACGCCGCCGGCATTGGCAGCCTTTCCGGGCGCGTACAAAATCTTTGCTTTCTGGAATACCTTGATTGCTTCCGGAGTAGAAGGCATATTCGCTCCTTCGCCGATAGCAATACAGCCGTTCTTAACCAAAGCCTTTGCATCATCTTCATCTATTTCGTTTTGCGTGGCAGAAGGAAATGCAATATCGCACTTAACGCTCCATGGTTTTGCATTCTCAAAATATTTGCAGCTAAATTCCTTAGCGCAAGTGCTGATACGGCCGCGGCGCTCATTTTTCAAATCCATTACGCATTTTAATTCTTTCGCGTCGATACCTTCCTTATCGTAAATAAACCCGTTAGAATCCGAAAGCGTAACTACTTTCGCGCCTAACTGATGCAACTTTTCAACGGTATATTGTGCGACATTACCGGAACCGGAAACCGCGCAAACTTTTCCTTTCAAAGATTCACCGCGGGCCTTAAGCATTTCTTGCACAAAATAAACGCAGCCATAACCTGTTGCTTCCGGCCTGATTAAACTTCCGCCCCACTGTAAGCCTTTTCCGGTTAAAACTCCGGTAAATTCATTACGCAGGCGTTTATACTGGCCATACATAAAACCTATTTCACGGCCGCCTGTCCCGATATCGCCGGCAGGAACATCCGTATCCGGGCCGATATGCCGGAAAAGTTCGGTCATGAAACTCTGGCAAAAACGCATAACTTCGGTGTCAGATTTTCCTTTCGGGTCAAAATCAGAACCGCCTTTCGCGCCGCCCATCGGCAGTGTGGTTAAACTGTTTTTGAATACCTGTTCAAAAGCCAAAAATTTCAATATGCCCAAATTAACGCTTGGATGCAGGCGTATGCCGCCTTTATACGGGCCGATGGCGCTGTTCATCTGAATGCGAAAACCTCTGTTTATCTGAACTTCGCCTTTATCGTCAAGCCAGGGCACGCGAAACATAATTACTCTTTCCGGCTCGACCATTCTTTCCAATATTTTTGCCCGGTCATACTTCGGATGTGCCTCAATAAAAGGCGTAACCGATTCAACAACTTCGCGCACCGCCTGATGAAACTCCGGTTGCACCGGGTCTCTCTTAATTACCCGCTTCATGAATTCATCAACTCTCTTTACCATGTGCCCTCCTTTGACTAACTTTGTCTAAATACTTTGCTCTGACTTCGAGCAAAGAAAGGCGCTATTACTTCAACCTTCCGATAATAGCTTTGGCTGCCTTTTTCGCCATCCCCATTGCT
>JBAZGZ010000177.1:0-3949 GCA_041652615.1 Candidatus Omnitrophota bacterium
GAAGCAAACAGCCTCGCGTTGGCGTTTGTGAAACCAGCGAGGAGCCGCAGGAGTAGCAGCATCTTTTAAAGGCAGTTGGTTTTTGCTTGACAATCTATTTCATTGGTATAAAATAACAACGATTTTGAGGACAGAGGCGTCCTTTCTACGCAAGATACAAGGCGGTAGAGGGGACGCTTTCTCTATTTTTTATCCATATGGAAGGAAGCCACGATTGTAAGCCGTGAAGCATTGTTTATGCATATAAGAAACGCATTAAAACCTGGGAAAATTGTGCTGGAAGACGGAACTGTTTTTAAGGGGTTCTCCTTTGGTGCTATGGGCACTAAATTTGGAGAAGCGGTTTTTAATACCAGCATAACCGGCTATCAGGAAATTCTTACCGACCCTTCCTATAAGGGGCAGATAGTCGCCATGACTTACCCGCTTATTGGTAATTACGGTGTTAACACAGAAGATGCAGAATCATCCAGAATTTTTCTGGAAGGTTTTGTGGTAAGGGAATGTAGTATTGCAAGAAGTAATTGGCGTTCGAGCAAAACTCTAGATGAATACCTTAAAGAAAAAGGCATTATTGCCGTTGAAGGAATAGACACCAGAGCGCTTACCAGGCATATTCGCCTCCAGGGAGCGATGACAGCGGCAATAACTACGGAAAATCTAAGCGATAAACTAATTATAAAAAAATTATCAACATTCGATGGTTTAGTCGGAAAAGATTTGGTAAAAGAGGTTACTGTTAAAAAGCCTTTCGTTTGGAATAAAAGCGGAAAATTTAAAGTTGCGGTTTTAGATTGTGGGGTTAAATTCAATATTTTGCGCGAATTAACAGCTAATAACTGCAAGGTGTCTATTTTTCCAGCCGGAACAACTGCTGAAGAAATAATTTCGGCTAAACCTAATGGTTTATTGATTTCCAATGGTCCTGGTGATCCTCAAGGCGCGCCATATGTGGTAAAAACTATACAAAAATTAATCGGTAAATTACCGATGTTTGGAATTTGTTTCGGCCAGCAATTTTTAGGCCTGGCTTTAGGCGGAGAAACTTACAAACTTAAATTTGGCCACCATGGGGCGAATCATCCGGTCAAAGATTTACGCACCGGTAAAGTTTATATTACTACGCAAAATCATGGCTTTTGTGTTGACATTGATTCGCTTAATAAAAAAGAGATTGAAGTTACACATATTAATCTAAATGATAATACCTTGGAAGGGATACGGCATAAAAAGTTACCGTTATTTGCGGTGCAATTTCATCCGGAAGCAAGTGCCGGGCCGCATGATGCAAAGTATTTGTTTAGGGAATTTATAACAATGATGAGTAAACACAAATAGACACGAATTAGAGACGAATTGCCACGAATGAAAAAAATATTTGTGGATATTCGTTTCAAATTCGTGGAAATTCGTGCGTGAGCGAAGCGAACAATGCCTAAAAGAAAAGACATTAAAAAAATCTTAATTATTGGTTCCGGTCCGATCATCATCGGTCAGGCTTGTGAGTTTGATTATTCCGGAACTCAAGCCTGTAAAGCCCTAAGGGAAGAGGGTTTTAAGGTGATTTTGGTAAATTCTAACCCAGCAACCATTATGACTGATCCCGATACTGCTGATGTTACCTATATCGAACCGATAACCCCTGAAGCTGTCGAAAAGATTATTGCTAAAGAAAGGCCGGATGCGCTTTTACCTACTCTTGGCGGACAAACTGGGCTTAACGTTGCGATAAAATTAGTAGAAAAAGGAGCATTGAGCAAATATAAAGTAAAAATGATCGGCGCTGATTATAAGGCAATAAAAAAAGCAGAAGATAGAAAATGTTTCAAAAGTATTATGCTTAAAATAGGCCTGGATTTACCAAAAAGTGAACTTGCTTACAATATGAAACAAGCCATGGCTGCAGTTAAGAAAATAGGACTGCCGGTAATAATCCGGCCGAGTTTCACGCTTGGCGGCACCGGCGGAGGAATTGCCTCAACCTACAAAGAATTCGAAAGAATAGCCGACCTTGGTTTAAAAAATAGCATGATTCATGAAATTCTTGTTGAGGAATCAGTGTTAGGCTGGAAAGAATACGAATTAGAGGTGATGAGAGATATCAAAGACAATGTGGTTATTGTCTGTTCTATAGAAAATTTTGATCCCATGGGTATACATACTGGTGATTCTATAACTGTTGCTCCGGCGCAGACCTTAACCGATCGTGAGTATCAAACTATGCGCGATGCAGCGATAAAGATAATTAGAGAAATAGGTGTAGAGACTGGAGGTTCTAATATTCAGTTTGCCATAAATCCAAAAAATGGGCGAATGGTGATTATTGAAATGAATCCAAGAGTTTCGCGCAGCTCCGCTCTTGCTTCTAAAGCTACAGGTTTTCCTATCGCAAAGATTGCAGCGAAGCTGGCAGCCGGTTTTACCTTAGATGAAATACGTAATGACATTACAAAGGAAACACCTGCCTGTTTTGAGCCGGCTATAGATTATTGTGTAGTTAAAATACCGCGCTTTGCTTTTGAGAAATTTCCTGAAGCCGTGGATGTGCTTGGTATTTCAATGAAGTCAGTAGGAGAAACCATGGCTATCGGTCGCACATTTAAAGAGGCTTTGCAAAAAGGCTTACGCGGTTTAGAAATAGGCCACAGCGGTTTAGATAATAAATATGCACATAAAAATATCCCTAGAAAGAAAATTGAATTACGGTTAAAAGAGCCTAATGCCTCAAGAATTTTTTATATTAAATACGCTTTACAAAAAGGTTTTAGCGTAAAAAAAATTCATGAACTTACCAAAATAGACCATTGGTTTCTTGAAAATATAAAAGAGATCGTTGATCTTGAAAAAGAAATTATCCGTAAAAGGAAAAATATTTCGTATGAACTGTTAAAGAGGGCTAAACAATACGGTTTTAGCGACGATCAGATTGCCAGGCTTATTGGCTCACAAGAGCTTGCCGTAAGAAAAGCAAGAGAGAACAAAGGCATAGAAGCAACTTTTAAATTGGTAGATACCTGTGCTGCGGAGTTTGAAGCATATACGCCATATTACTATTCTACCTATGAAACCGAAGATGAAACGCGTAAGTCAAAAAAGAAAAAAATTATGATTTTAGGAGGCGGGCCAAATAGAATCGGCCAAGGTATTGAATTTGATTATTGCTGCTGCCATGCATCTTTCGCCCTAAAAGACCTGGGCTTTGAAACGATTATGGTTAACTCCAATCCGGAGACAGTTTCTACTGATTATGATACATCTGATAAGCTGTATTTTGAGCCGCTTACCTTTGAGGATGTGATGAATATTATTGATAAAGAAAAACCAGACGGCATAATCGTGCAGTTTGGCGGACAAACCCCGCTTAATCTGGCTAAGAGATTAGAAGCGCAAGGCGCACCAATTATCGGTACCAGTGTAGCGTCTATTGATTTAGCTGAAAATAGAGATAAGTTTTCCACAATCTTAAATAAACTAGGGATAAAACAGCCACCCAATGGTTCGGCACATACAAAAGAACAAGCTAAAAAAATAGCAAAAAAAATTGGCTATCCGGTTCTAGTGCGGCCTTCCTATGTATTAGGCGGAAGAGCCATGCGTATCGTCTATGATGAAACGTCTTTAGAGGAATTCATGACTGAAGCAAAAAGAGTTTCGGAAAAACATCCGGTATTAATAGATGAGTTTTTAGATGATGCCGTTGAAGTTGATGTTGATGCGGTCTCCGATGGTGTAAATACATTAATCGGAGGAATTATGGAACACATTGAAGAAGCAGGTATACATTCCGGAGATTCTGCCTGCGTGATACCGCCGCACACCTTAAGCGATGAGATCCTCGCCACCATTAAAAAATATACCTGCGCCTTAGCGAAAGAACTAAAGGTAAAAGGATTGTTTAATTTGCAATGTGCAGTAAGGGCTGATACGGTTTATATGCTTGAGGTTAACC
>JBAZGZ010000178.1:0-1963 GCA_041652615.1 Candidatus Omnitrophota bacterium
AAAAAAGAAAGAAGCTGAAGAGAAATTTAAAGAGCTTTCCGAGGCTTACGCGGTTTTGAGCGACCCAAAGAAAAAAGAACTTTACGATCAATACGGCCATTCCGGAGTTGATTCGCGTTATTCCACTGAAGATATTTTTAAAAACGCGGATTTTTCGGACATGTTTAGAGGCAGAGGTGACCTGGGAAGTATATTTGAAGATTTGTTTTCTGGTTTTGGGTTCGAGGATATCAACGGTAGTTCAGGCCGCACAGCGCGCAGGCGTCATGGCGAAGATGTACATTTTGAAATGTCCATAACGCTTGAAGAGGCCGCTCTTGGGACAGAGAAGGAAATTTCTTTTTATCATTATGAAAATTGTCCCCAATGTAAAGGAACCGGAGCGCAGCCTGGTTCAAAGAAAGAAACCTGTCCGACATGCCGCGGAAGAGGGGTAGTCTCAAGCGGAATGGGGTTTATAAATTTTTCCCAAACCTGCCCGTCATGCAGAGGCGAGGGCGCGATAATAAAAAATCGCTGTGGTAAATGCTCCGGCGAGACAAGGGTAAAAGTAAAAAAACAGGTTAAGGTAACTGTCCCTCAAGGGGTAGATTCAGGTTCGATATTACGCTTAAGAGAAGAAGGTAACTACGGTGACGGAGGCTTTGGTGATTTGTACCTTCACATTAGCGTAAAACCTCATTCTAAATTTGAAAGAGAAGGCGACGACATTAAATGCAAAATAACAATAAGCGCATTTAAGGCAATGCTTGGTGCGGAGGTTGAGGTGCCTACATTATTTGGTGACGTGAAGATGAATGTTCCCGCCGGCACGCAGCCGAACGCTGTTTTTCGCTTAAAAGGAAAGGGCTTGGCAAGCTTGCGGACCAAAAGGCTGGGCGATGAATTAGTGGAGGTAGAAATCGAAATTCCTAAAAAATTATCTTTACGTGAGAAGAATCTTCTTATAGAATTAGCTAAAGCCAAAGGAGAAAATATATAATATGCCGACATATGATTATGAATGCCAAAAATGCGGACATCATTTTGAAGCTTTTCACAAGATGGATCGCCCCCTAAAAGAATGTCCAAAGTGTAAGGGTGGCGTTAAGAAGAAAATAGGCGCGGGCTCAGGCATAATCTTTAAGGGCAGCGGGTTCTACGAAACTGACTACAAAAAAGGCGACCGAAGGAAGTCCTGCGAATGTCCTAAGAGTAAAACCTGCAATAAAAAATAACCAAATCGCAATTTTTTAAACTTTTACAAGTCAAACGTGTATTAGACGGTGTTTGTTTTTGTATGGAGGTTTGCTAATAACAAAATGTCAAACATGATAAAAAGCTTTAAAGCTACATACTATAATCCTTCCGTCATTAAGAATCTGTCTTTAGTTGCCAGCCCGCCTTATGATGTAATCAGTAAAAAACAACTCACCAATTTACGAAAGAAATCACAATATAATTTCTCTAATCTGCTTTTGGCCACCAATAATAATTATAAAGAAATAGGAATGAGGCTTCGTAAATGGATTGAAGACGAAATATTGGTGGATGATAAGGAAGAATGCTTGTATCTTTACGAGCAGACTTTCGGTGTCGCAGGTAAAAAATATAAACGTTTCGGGATTCTTGGTTTGCTTAATATGGATAAAAAAGGTACGATTTTTCCTCACGAGCATACTTTAAGCGCGCCCAAGGAAGACAGGAAGAAAATGATCCGCGAAGTCGAGGCGAATTTAAGTCCGATATTCGTAATGGTTCCAAAAACATTAAGATATTTTCACAGTGTTTATGGTTCTTATTCACGCACAAAACCTTTTGAAAGATTTAAAGATTTAGACAATAACGATAATAAAATATGGAAAATCAGCGATAAAAAAACAATAGAAAAACTTTGTAAGGAGATAGGGAGCAACAATATCGTGATTGCCGACGGGCATCATCGTTTCGAAGTTTCCTATGACTATTGCAAAAAAAATCCCGG
>JBAZGZ010000178.1:1973-3937 GCA_041652615.1 Candidatus Omnitrophota bacterium
AACCGATGCCCAGGACGGCCTGGTTGTCCTTCCTACACACAGGGTTGTGTCAGTGGAGGATAAAGGTGCGATTTTTTCGGATAGAATAAAGAGCTATTTTAGCCTGCAGGAAGTAAAGAACGTAAGCATTCTGGAGCAAAAGCTTAAAAAAGAAAAAAACTTCGCCTTTGGAGTTTGTCTTCGGAATAAAGTTTACTTTTTTAAATTAAAAAACGCAAAAATACTCGATAAACTTTTTAAGAATTCGGTATATAAAAATCTTGATACTTATTTGCTTCATCAGCTTGTTTTTGATATAGTTAAGATAAAAGGGAGTATAGAATATACGCATGACTTACAAGAAGCGCATAAACTGGCAGTTAAAGATAAGGCGGCATTTATCTTAAAACCGGTCTCGCTTGAGACGGTTTTTGACATAGCTAATAAAGGTTACCGTCTGCCGCAAAAATCCACGTATTTTTATCCGAAGGTTTACTGCGGGATGCTGTTGCGCCGGTTTAGTGTGTGACGCGAATATACGCGAATCTAACGCGAATGTTCGCGAATTGATATATGGGAATTAATTGATAAAATAAACAAATTTTTATTCGCGAGAATTAGCGTTACCTAGCTGTTTTTAGGTAGGCATTCGCGACAATTAGCGACATATGAGAATTTTTAAAAAACCTTTTCGTTATACGCTGGCAAAGAAAAAAAAGGAGATGCCTGATGGTCTTTGGAGTAAATGTCCAAGCTGTTCGCACCTTATTTTTAACAAGATATTGCAGGAAAACTTAAAAGTTTGCCCGAAATGCAGTTATCATTTTTCACTTACTTGCTGGGGAAGGGTGGAATTGCTGGTTGATGGTGACAGTTTTAATGAATTTTATAAAGATATGGAGTCATTGGATCCGCTTCTATTTGCCGGGCCAAAATCATATAAGGAGAAGTTAAAAGAAGATACAGAGCTAACCGGCTTAAAAGACGCGATAATAGTTGGCGAGGCAAAGATAGATAAAAAAAATATCGCTATTGGTGTGACTGATTCCCGTTTTATTATGGGTTCTATGGGTTCTGTGGTTGGTGAAAAAATCGCGCGCCTTATAGAATATGCTATTGAGAAAAAATTACCGGTTGTGATTGTCTCCGGTTCAGGAGGTGGAGCCAGGATGTATGAAGGCCTGCTCAGCCTTATGCAAATGGCAAAAACATGTGGGGCACTTTCGCGTTTAAAAGAAGCCCGTCTCCCTTTTATTTCTGTACTTACACATCCGACTATGGCCGGTGTTATGGCTTCTTTTGCGGGTATCGGTGACGTTATTATTGCCGAGCCGGGAGCTTTGATAGGTTTTACCGGACCGCGAGTCATAAAACAAACAATAAAACAGGATTTGCCTAAAGGTTTCCAAACTTCTGAGTTTAACCTTGAGCACGGGCTTATAGATATGGTAGTAAGCAGGAAAGACTTAAAATCAACAATATCAAAATTATTATTTTATTTAACTTGACACAGGGGCTTTGCAAAATTAAAATTGTAAAATATTCTTTCAAATAACCAAATTCCAAGGTACAATAACCAAACAATAAACAAATTACAATAAACAAATTACAATGAACAAATTACAAACAATATACAATAAACAATTCCAAAATTAAAAGCATTTTGGACATTGTGATTTTGTATTTGCGATTTGTTTGTAATTTGTGATTTGTATATTTTATTTTGTTTGTATCTTGTATCTTGGTCATTCAAAAACTATGGCACAAGTAAGTTTAAAAAATGTGGTTAAGCGTTACAGCAGCGAATCCGCGGCTGTTAAGAATATAAGTTTAGGCGTGGAGAGCAAAGAATTCCTTGTCCTTCTTGGCCCTTCAGGCTGTGGTAAATCAACTACTCTACGTATGATTGCAGGCCTCGAATGTCCTACTGAAGGTGATATCTATATCGGCGACAGATTGGTGAATAATGTTCCTGCCAAAGATCG
>JBAZGZ010000179.1:0-3926 GCA_041652615.1 Candidatus Omnitrophota bacterium
AGAAAGAGGTATTGCGCAAGATAATGATAGTGAAGAAAAAGCCATACTACAAAAACATGAATTTAACCTTAAATATAAAATATCAGGCGTAGATTCCTCAAAGCTAAAAATGCTTAGCCTGGTTGTGTCCTGGCCAAAGAACAAACAGAGCGCTTATAGCATGGATTTTTTTACTTATCTTAACCCAGATAGATAAATTATGAGATTAATCACTAAAATAATGCCTAAAAAATCTTTTACACTGATTGAATTGCTTATTGCCGTTACTATGATCAGCTTGATCCTTCTTAGCTTATATTCTGCCTTTAACACCGGGGTATTAAGTTATAAAAAAATTGACGCATCTTTCGAGGTACATCAGGAGGCCCGCGCAATATTTAACCGAATGGAGATAGATTTAAAAAATTCTTTCCCTTACAAAAAAGATCTAAGCTTATTTAAAGGCACAAACGAACGTCTGGAATTTTTCACTGTCTTAAATATCTATGATAAAGACAAAATAGATACCCAAATCTGCCGGATAAAATATCAGCTTGACGCAAACAGCTTAAAACGCACAGCCTATATTGCGGGAGCGACAATAGATGATGCTATTCTGCCGGCACCGGAAGAACTATCAGCAGTCATAAAAAACATTGGTTTTGAATACGCAGGGATAGGCGGATCCGATGAAGAAGCATTCATCTGGCAAGCAAGCTGGCCGCAAGACAATACACAGCAAAATGAAATGCCGCTTGCCGTAAAAATAAAAATGACCTTAACCGGCAGGGGTAAAGAAGAGGGAAATTCGATAGAATTCTCAAAAACAATCCCTATGAGGCAGAAAAATATTGACGATTCCAATCAAAATACTCTTTAGAAACATGAAAGCGAGAAAAAAAGGCGTAATACTAATAGTTAGTTTGTGGATTTTGGCGATATTGGTTATTTTTGCTCTTGGTATCGGCAATAGATGCCAAATAGCGCTAAAGCTCTCGAAACACCAACGCGATAGATTAAAAGCGCAATTACTCGCAAATGCCGGTATAAATTACGTAATATCCGAGCTTCAGAAAGATATCAATAACCACGATTCACTTTCGGAGAGTTGGGCCGGCAATAAAAAGATTTTTTCCAATATTTCATTCGAAAAAGACAAAAAAGAGTTTTGTAAAATAAGTTATCCTTCGCAAAACAACGAAGAAGTCTTCGGTGTTATAGACGAAGAAAGGAGGCTAAACATAAATAACTACTCTCCAAAACTGATGGAAGAAATATTTACTTGGGCAAATACCGGAATAGACGCAAAAAGCTTTTCGGCTATATTCAACGAATGGATAAATTCAAAAAAAGAGGCCGCGCAGGATAAGAAGATTTTTAAAAATGAACCGCTTAAAGTAAAAGAGGAGCTATTGCTCATTCTGGAATACTTTTGCAAGGATAGCCAAAGAGCGCATGAAGCATATGAGAAAGTAAAAAATAGCATTACTGTTTACGGCAAAGGGAAATTAAATATCAATACCACATCAAAAGACACCCTGGAAATCCTTACAAGAGCCTGCGCAGAAACCGAGACAGAAACGCAAGCAGTGGCAACCTTATCGGATAAAATAATAAGATTAAGAGACGATATTGGATTCTTTAGTAATATTTCCAGTATATCTTCCAAACTAAGCCTTGAAACTGATGAAGCTTCGTTATGGAATAAATTAAGCGCGCTTTTAACTACGGAATCAAATTATTTTACAATTGGGGCGCAAGCATTTACACAAAATGCGAAAAAGAAAGTCGTTGCAACCTATAACCGCACGGAACAAAAAATTGTTTATTGGCATGAAGAATAAAAAGATGCATGTATTAATAATCAGGATCTTATGAAACATTTAAAAACAAAGGATAAAAAAGCGCGTTTCGGGATTTGCTTTGGTGAGGATTATTTAAAAATAATCAAATACATCCCAAACCGGAAAAAAGCTTTTTTCGATTTTAAGGTTGTGCATTTCCCCGTCAATCCTCTAGACAAGGAAATCATTGATAAAACCTTTTGTGCCCTTAAGGATTTAGGCTACAATAACAACCCGATAATGATTTCATTACCACGGAACCAGGCAACTTGCCGATACGTAAAAATACCCACACGGCTGCCTTCTGAAATAGAAAAAATCATACCTTTCCAGACATCAAAATACCTTCCTTACCCAAATCTTGAACTCATTACAAGCTATCAGACTATATCATCCGACAAAAGCGGATACTCGCATATAAACTTAAACATTGTTCACAAAGATGTGGTATCGCGTTATCTTTCCATATTAAAATCATTGGCAATAAAAAATTTTTCCATACTTTTAAGTTCTTATGGATTATATACTTTATATAACGAAATTGCGCCAAAAGACAACGGAACAACTATGATCGTAGACGTTGATACTCTTTATGCTGAATTAATTGTGGCTTCGCAGAAAAAATTAATTTTTAGCCGCTCGATTAAAATCACACAACAACAAACACTGGAACAGCAGCTTGCTGATGAAATAATAAAAACGAACAATGCATACACAAAAGAAACCAACCAGCCCTTGCCGGAAAAGGTCATAATTTTTACAAATAAAAATATTGACCTGAATATACTAAAAAGTAAAGTACCAATACCCATCGAAACCTTAGGCTACCTCAATAAAAATACCTGGACTAGTAGCGCAGACGAAACAATCAAATCAACAGGCGTATCCGTAGCCAGCCTTATAGGGTTTATGCTAAAAAAAGCTTCTCTTGATTTAAATATTCTTCCGGTCGAAATTAAAGAAACCAGGAAAAGATATATCAGGAAAAAAGAATTCCTAAAGTCGGTATTTTTTGCAGCAGTAACTTTGCTGGTATTTACATTAGCCATAATAAAAAATATCGACAACAAAACAGCTTACCGAGAGAAGTTAAAATCAGAACTTGAAAAATTATCCCCGGAGGCACGAAGGCTTGAGCTCCTGGAACATAGGTTTACCTTACTTCAATCTCAAGGAAAAGAACGCCTGGCGTTACTTGACGTACTTTACGAATTACACAAAGTCATGCCGCAAAACATATTGCTTAGCAATTTTACTTACGAAGAAAACAACCAGATAGTACTTCGCGGGCAAACGCCAAATCTAGATTCCGTTCTTGATTTTGTTTCGTACCTGGAAAAATCCCAGGGGTTTAAAGAATTTTCAGTCAAAATGCGATATGCCACCAAAAAGAAAACCAGCATGGGGGAATTTATTGATTTTGAGATAATTTGCTTAAAAAAAGGCACACATGCATAGTATATTTAAAAAACGTGAAAGAATAATACTTTACATCGCAATAACCGTGATATTTTTTAGCTTACTATTTAATTTTTTGTTATCGCCGCTAGTTGAAAAATATGACATATTGAACAAAGAAATAAATTTGAATCAGGCAAAATTACAAAAATATCAGGCCCTTCTCAATAGCAAGAATGAGATTGAAAATAAATACGCTAAACTTTCATTAAGCTCCGAACCGTTAAAAGATATGAATGACCCAACAGTCGCCTCTTTGGCAGCACTGGAAAACCTGGCAAAAAATGCCGGCATAAAACTGTTAGACATACGGCCGGAGCAAAACCAAAGAAAGAACGGCCAAAATATCATAGAATTGCGCGCAGAAGGCCGAATGGAAGGCTACACCAAATTTATTTACGACATTGGTAATTCTCTGATGCTATTACAAATACGGCGCTTCCAGGTCACGGCAAAACCAAAGGCTCAAAGCTTAGAAGGAACTTTTACTATTATTCAATCCAATAACGTAAAGTAAGTGGAGGGAAATATTTCAAACGTATACTTAATAAAAGATCTGGCGCGTTTAACCGGGTATTCTATCCATACTTTAAAATACTATTTGAAAATCAACCTGATCAAAGAAATCAGCCGGAGCCCGGAAAC
>JBAZGZ010000180.1:0-3925 GCA_041652615.1 Candidatus Omnitrophota bacterium
CAGATATATTTTTTATCTTTTGTAGGTATCTGATTCGGATCTCCATCCCAATCCAAAAGCCTCTTTTCAAAATAGTGGGCTTCCTGGATAAACGGCTTCTTAAAATGCAAGCCGGCCAATGTAACCGGATTGCCCACAGGCTTTCCGAATTGCGTGATAACCACTTGTTGCCCTTCATTAATTATATATATCGCGCCGATAGCGAAGGAAGCAATCGCAATAACGAATATCGTGGCAAAAATCGTGATAGTTAGTTGCAGTCCTTTCATTATTGCTGCCCTCCTTTTTTGTTAATATCCAAAAGCGGCAGAATTGACTTCTGCTGCGAGTCAATTATATATTTCTCTTTCGCGTTGGGAAGCACTTGTGTCAAAGTCTCTAAATACAACCTCTTTTTAGTTATATCCGGAGCTTTTTTATACTCCTCTAAGGTAGCAAGAAACCTCGATGATTCGCCTTTTGCGCGGTTTATCTTATCCATAGCATAACCTTCTGCCTCACGGATAGTCTTCTCTGCTGTGCCTCTGGCTTTAGGAATAACTTTGTTATATGCCTCCCAGGCCTGATTAATCATCTTCTCTTTTTCCTGTTTAGCCTCGTTTACTTCGTTAAATGCCGGCTTTACCGTCTCAGGAGGATTAACATCTAACAATTTAACCGTAACTATATGTACTCCGACATCATACGTATCAAGTATACGCTGTATCTCCTGCTGCGCCAGGTCATCGATTTCTTCTCTTTTAGTAGTAAGAACTTCGTCAACCGAATAATCTCCGACAAAACGCCGCATTACCACTTCAGAAATGTCATGTATATTATCTTCCGGGCTACGTGTAGCAAAAAGTAATTTTACCGGATCTTTTATTTTAAACTGCACTATCCAACGCACATCAAGAATATTTAAATCTCCGGTAAGCATTAAAGATTCTTCCTCATATTTGCGCGTGGAAGATGTTGCTCTTGCTCCCGACGCCACAGTTTTAAAACCATACTCTTCCTTAAAAACCTTTTCTACCTTCATCGGCGTTACCTTATCTACCCCAAATGGTATTTTTGCATGCAGGCCCGGCGAACTCAAACCAATGAATTTACCAAACCGTTGAATTACACCTACCTCATCCGGGCCGATTGAATAGATTAAACTCCGCGCACCAATCAGAATAAGTAAAGCAATAATTACGATAGGAATCCACTTCGAGAAATTCATAAATTTCTTCTTACCAATGTCAATTATCTCTTCCGGAGTCGGACCACTCTGCCAATCCATAATTGCCTCCTTTCGCTTTTGGGGCTAATAAAAAAAATAGCCGCCATCTATCTATTGTAGATGGCGGCCCGACCATCAATTTTCCCTTCAGAAATAAAACTTATTTCCGAACCCAAAAATACTTTACTCCAATTGTCTTGCTCTTATAGTAATAACTTTACCCTTATTGTCAAGCACAATCGAGAATTTATTACGATTTAATGAAACTCCGCGGCCTAGCAGCCATCAATTCTGCAATTCCGGATAATTCTGGGCATGAATTCTGGGGGCACATTACTTAATTCTAGACTTCAAAACAACTGCTTGTTTGTATGTCTATAATACGCTCACCCATTACGGATTTAATGTGGCGCTATGATAATATATCTGGGTTTTAGAGAGGTATTTCCTCGCTCAATTGAAAAGAATAAATAAAATTGTCGCAAACAAAACGGTGAGCAGCACTATAATATGGAAAAAATACTTATGCCTTACAATTTTTTCAAGCATTTAACCCCATCATATTATCAGAAATACCTATCTTTTTACTTATTCTTTATCCCCTTTGAACCTTTTATAAAAAATGGTATCGCGCTAAATACCACCGTTCCGCCAACCACGATAAATACATACATCGCGGGGTTCCCCACCGGCAGCTGCGAAGGCGGGAAGAAAGCGACAACAAAAGAAAAAATAACTCCGGATAACCCCAATACCCCGATAAACCACATACCTACGAGCCCTCCGGGAACACGAAATTTTCGCGGCATATCCGGCCGCTTATAACGCAGACGAATGCCGGCAGCATACATAAATACATACATAATTAAATACAGCGTAATCGTCATGGCGCCGATAAGAAAAAATGCCACGCTAACATTCTTAAAAATAAAGTAGATTAAAGACAGTACCGTAACTATTACCGCCTGAAGCAAAAGTATACCGGATTGAACACCTTGTTGATTGGTCTTAGCCATAGAGTCCGGCAGCAATCCGTCTTTGGCAGTCTGCAACAGCCCTCGGCTGGGACCGACAATCCAGGAAGTTACGCTGGCCAATGCTCCAAACATTACTAAAAGGCCCACGAGAGGAATACACCAGGATATGCCCATTTGGCCAAGCGCTTTTTGAAAAGCCTGGATAAGCCCTGACTCAAGATTAATATCGTTGTAAGGCATTATTGCGGCTACGGCAAACGCGCCCAAGGTAAAAATTACAAAAACGATCAGGGCGGTAAATAACAGAGCTATTGGATACTGCACTTGAGGCCGGGACATCCGATTAGCATGAACAGCATGTACTTCTACTCCGGCAAAAAGTAAAATCACACCAGCTAAAAAAGCGATATCGCTTAATCCGGTTATATGCGGAAACAGCCGCGGATGTACATGATTATTTACTACTGTATCAACCGCACCCTGTGAAACCGGCAAATGAGCAAAACCCAAAGGGTGCCCTTGCATCCACCAAGCAATTGCCAACCCTATCAAGATTAACGCCGGCAAAATTGTTCCGACCAAAAATCCGTAACTGGTAACTCGGGTAATCAAATTACTTCCACGCAGAGAAATCCAGGTTGCCAGCCAGTAAAAAACAATGCAAAATATCCCGGTGTATATACCATTAGTCGCCAAACTACCCGCACCTATAACATAGGCAAAAGTAGCTGCGGCAAAAGCCAGCGGAGTAGGATACCAAACCACGTTTTGCACCCACTGCAGCCAGATAGCGACAAAGCCGCAACGCTCGCCAAATGCCTCCTTCACCCATGTATATACGCCACCCTCCTGTTCGCCAAACATCCCGCCGAGTTCGGCGGCCACAAGCGCCGCCGGGATCAAAAACATAATCGTAGCAAATCCTATATAAAAAAATAAGGTAAATTCTTCCTTGGCAATCATAGGCAAGCCGCGCAAACTCATGATTGCAGCAGAGGTCATCATCGCCATGGCAAAAATACTCATCGGCGCTGTCTTTAGTCTCGTCATATTAAATACCTCCCTTTTAAAAAAAATGACAGAAATTACTTCACCAATCTTAGCATAGGTTAACCAAAGTTACGTTGGGAAAGTTAATCAAGGTTGTGCAAGGTTAATCGAGGTTAACCAAAGTTGCATAAAAATAAAATCATTATTTTTAATCTTTAAGCAACCTTGTTTAACCTTGATTAACCTCGGTTAACCTAGTTTAACTTTTAAAAAGGAAACCTAGATTAACCTCAGTTAACATCGATTAACCTCGGTTAACCTTTATTTCTAGTCGCTTAGCCTTTTCAAATATTAGCTGTGCTTAAATCCACCTGCCTCTTTTTCCGTTAAAGGCTTTGTTCGCGGATGTTGACCAAAATACTCAAGAGCCCGACGAATATCATCCAACAATAATGATGCTAAGTCACGGCTGAATCCTCTGCGAACCAATATTCGCTGTATAGCCAGATCCTGCCTGTTAGGCGGCATAGTATATGCCGGAACCAGCCATCCATACGTGCGTAGCCGATCAGCCATATCAAAAAGAGTAAAGTTGCCTGTATTGTCATCTTTGAGTTTCCAGCAAAGCGCCGGTATGCCGTCTTTGCCATTATAAATAATTTCAAACGGCCCCATTTTTCCAATTTCTTCGGACAAATAGATTGCCACATCCTGACAAGACTTCTGTATCTTATGATAGCCCTCTCTGCCC
>JBAZGZ010000181.1:0-3874 GCA_041652615.1 Candidatus Omnitrophota bacterium
GCACAAGAAAATGGCAAGATTGTAATTAAAAATCCTGAATTTTTTCGCAGAAAGGCAGTTGATGATTTAGTTGATACAATTATTCTCTCTGATTCGGCTCATATGAAAAGAGTATGCTATTGGGTAGCATATAATGCAGGATTACAGTTAAACGTAGTGCCTTCATCAATCCAGGGGTTATACGAAGCCAGGGGCAAGGGTAAAATTAAAGGTTTTACCGTTCCGGCAATGAACATAAGAACTCTTACTTTTGATTTAGCCCGCGCAGTGTTTCGTGCGGCAAATAAAATAAATGCCGGGTCGTTTATTTTTGAAATTGCAAAAAGCGAAATAGGTTATACCGACCAAAGGCCGCTGGAATATTCTTCAATTCTGATGCTCGCAGCGATGAAAGAAAACTATAACGGGCCAATTTTTATACAGGGCGATCACTTTCAGGTAAAAGCAAAAAGCTTTTTGGAAAATAAAGATAAAGAATTAACTCCGTTAAAGGAATTGATCCAAGAAGCAATTGCTTCATCTTTTTACAATATTGATATAGATACGTCGACATTGGTTGACTTATCAAAATCAAGCAATGATGAACAGCAAAAACTAAATTATGAAGTTTGCGCGCTGCTTACCAAGCATATTCGCAGCCTTCAGCCAAAAGGTATTGAGATCTCTATCGGTGGTGAAATAGGCGAAGTAGGGGGTAAAAATTCAACTCCTGATGAGCTGCATGCCTATGTCAAAGGTTACCATAAAGAAATTGGAAGTTTGAAAGGTATATCAAAAATAAGTATTCAGACAGGGACATCTCATGGCGGAGTAGTGCTTCCAGACGGTTCAATAGCGAAGGTGAGCATAGATTTTGATACTTTGAAAAAATTATCGGAAATCGCAAGGGCAAATTATGGTATGGCCGGCGCAGTTCAGCATGGCGCGTCAACTCTTCCGAATGAGGCTTTCCATACGTTTCCTGAGGTGGAATGCGCAGAAATTCATCTTGCAACGCAATTCCAGAATATAGTATATGATTATTTGCCGCTTCCGTTAAAAGAAAAAATTTACAACTGGCTGCATACTAATTGCGCGGCGGAAAAGAAACCGGACATGACCAATGACCAGTTTATCTACAAAACCCGCAAAAGCGCTTTAGGGCCATTTAAAAGAGAGATTCATTCTCTTTCTAGGGAATGGAAAAATAAAATATCATCAACTCTCGAAGAAGAATTTTCTTTCCTCTTCGATAAACTTAACATAAAGGGCACAAAAACTTATGTTGAAGAATACGTAAAAGTGACCCCTGTTTTAAAACAAAAAGAAGATTTTCTTAAAGAAGAAAAAGATTTAGGAGAATTGGAAGGCGCAGATTAAGCAGAAGTAGAGAGTAGAGAGGGCAGAGTAGAGAGATGAAAATAAAACCGATTTTTTAAAAGAGCTCAAATTGTTTAGTTAAAATAATAGTAATAATTCTTTCTCTCTACTTTCTACTTGCTACTCTCTACTTATAAAATGGAGGAAAAGTATGCGTTCGGATAGTATAAAAAAAGGCATAGAGAGACTTCC
Source organism: Candidatus Omnitrophota bacterium (assembly GCA_041652615.1). Taxonomy (GTDB): domain Bacteria; phylum Omnitrophota; class Gorgyraeia; order Duberdicusellales; family 4484-171; genus JAJYOP01. Next base: position 1,552 of record JBAZGZ010000181.1, read on the forward strand.
AAACCGGGCATTGTTATACGGAACGGGATTGCATCGTTCGCATATAGACAGGCCTTTTATCGGTATAGCATCTTCCTTTACGGATCTTATTCCGGGGCACACGAATATGCGGATCCTTGAGCGTTACATTGAGCGTGGGATAGAAAATAAAGGAGGAACTCCTTTTATTTTTGGGGTTCCCGGTATTTGTGATGGTATAGCTATGGGGCATTTAGGGATGAAGTATTCGCTTCCTTCCCGCGAGCTCATCGCCGACATTATAGAATCGATAGCTTGTGCAAATAGTCTTGATGGATTAGTCCTGCTTACTAACTGCGACAAGATAACCCCGGGTATGATTATGGGGTCATTGCGCGTAAATATACCCATCATTGTTGTTACTGCCGGCCCTATGCTTGGCGGACATTTTGGTAAAAAACGCCTTGCGTTGGTAAGAGACACGTTTGAAGCAGTCGGTAGAGCCAAATCCGGAACTATAGAAAAAGATGAACTCAGGGCTATAGAGTGTGAAGCTTGCCCTTCCTGCGGTTCATGCCAGGGAATGTATACCGCAAATACAATGGCTTGTCTTACGGAAAGTATGGGGCTGTCACTTCCTTATTGCGGAACAACTCCGGCAGTTTTAAGTAGAAAATTGCGGATTGCCTATGAAAGTGGCCAGCAGGTGGTTGAACTTGTAAATTCTTCAATAAAGCCCAAAGACATTTTAAATAAATCAGCGTTTGAAAATGCGATAACTGTGGATATGGCCTTAGGCGGTTCCACGAATACGGTTTTGCATCTTATGGCTATTGCGCATGAAGCAGGCGTTAAATTAGGGCTGAAAGACTTCGACAGAATTAGCCGCAAAACTCCAAACATCGCAAAACTCGAACCGGCCGGAGAGTATTATATGGAAGATTTGGATAACGCCGGAGGAATACCCGCAGTTTTAAAACGCCTTGAGGCGGTTATAAAAAATAATCCCACAGTTTCCGGAAATGACATTAAAAATATTGCGAAATCTGCAGTCATTTATGATGACGATGTGATACGGCCGATAAACAAAGCCTACAGGAAAGAAGGCGGCATTGCGATACTTTACGGAAACCTCGCCCCAGAAGGTGCGGTAGTTAAGCAAGCCGCTGTTGATGAAAATATGCTAAAATTTAAAGGTCAGGCTCAGGTTTTTAACTCCGAAGAGGAAGCGATGGAAAATATCCTTAACGGAAAAATAAAAAAAGGTAGCGTCATTGTTGTGCGCTATGAAGGCCCCAGCGGTGGCCCAGGTATGCGGGAAATGCTTTCTCCAACGTCAGCTATCGTCGGTATGGGCTTGCATAAAAGCGTTGTTTTAGTAACCGACGGAAGATTTTCCGGTGGGACCAGGGGCCCATGTATCGGCCATATTTCACCTGAAGCGGCATTGGGCGGATTGATCGCTTATGTAAAAGACGGCGACGTTATAAGCGTTGATATACCGGCAAGAAAACTAGAACTTATGGTTTCCGTTTCAGAAATTGAAAAACGCAAAAAACAGATTAAAATACTTCCATCTAAGGTAAAATCAGGATATTTGTATAGATATTCCAAGGTAGTGCAGTCAGCGTCAAGCGGCGCAGTGTTTAAAGAATAAGGTGCCGATAAAAAACAAAAATAGAAATACAGTTAAAATACGTTCGCTTCGCCCTGCGCTTCGCTTAGGACAATTCGGCTAAGCTTTTTTATTATGTAAAAAAGTAAGTCTCATTGCTCGCGAAATACATTGAAACGCAATTGTATTTCAATGCATTTCTACTGTGTTTCCACTGTATTTTAAATGAATATTGTTGACAAGTAGACAAGGCTTTGTTATCATTTTCTATAACTTGTCTAGAGGGGGCTATCGACGTGCAAATAACCAAAATACTAAGTTCCGTTACAAGAAGCATAAGCGCGCTTTTGGGTGCTTTTGCCAATGATATCGGTATTGATTTAGGTACGGCAACTACTCTTGTATATTTACGCGGAGAAGGCATAGTACTTTGCGAGCCCTCAGTAGTAGCTATTTATAAAAATACCGGAGCAGTACTCGCGGTTGGCGAAGAAGCAAAACGTATGCTCGGTAAAACCCCCGGAAGTATTTCTGCCATAAGGCCGATGAAAGACGGAGTTATCGCGGATTTCGACGTAACAGAAGAAATGTTACGTTACTTCATTAATAAAGTCAATCCACCAAATATTTTTAGCAGTTTCAGAAGACCAAGAATAGTAATTGCTGTTCCTTCCGGTATTACCGAAGTAGAAAAAAGAGCCGTGAAAGACTCGGCAATTAAGGCAGGAGCCAGGGAAGTTATCCCCGTTG
>JBAZGZ010000182.1:0-3832 GCA_041652615.1 Candidatus Omnitrophota bacterium
CAATCCGATTCCTTTATCCCCGCAAACTGCATTGCCGACCTGTTGGCTTCAACTAATTTCCCATCCGGCGTCATCATGCCGATGAACTGAAAAGTCTGGTCAAAAAGAGCACGAATCTTCCTTCCGCTTATCTCCAGTTGTTTTTCCGCCCGCTTATGTTCGGTAATATCCTGAAAACTCTCAACCCCTCCGATAATGTTACCGTCTAAATCATGTAAAAAATCTACATTCTTTGAAATAATTCTGATATCTCCGTCTTTTCTCTTAATTATACATTCCTTGCCGAATATAGGCTTATTGACATCATCCGCATATAGGCCACATTTCTCTTTACAAGGATCTTCAGCAAAGATAAAACATTCCTTACCTATTGCTTCTTCGGTTGTATATCCGGTCAGTTTGACGGCGGTATCATTCCAACTGGTTATATGGCGATCATTGTCAACAGTAAAAATAGCACTTGGAACAACATTATAAATAAGTTCCGCGCGTTCTTTTTCCTGCCTTAATTGCCCCTCGGATTTTTTACGTTCGGTGATATCAACATTGACTTCGGCTACAAACCAATTATTATCTTTATCCTGAAACGGTATACTGGTTACTTGCACAACACGGTTTCCTTCTTTGACTAAAACTTCTTCAGTAACCATGGTACTTTTCGTCTCAAACGCTTTCCTGACACCACAATCAGTGCATTCTTTTTTCATGCCCATAAAATATTCATAGCATTTTTTACCTTTTTGATCTCCATAAACTTTTTGCCATTCCGGGTCAATATATACCATATTGAAACTAGAATCGATGATATCAAGGCCTGTCTTGGTGGCCCCGAGTATATACTCCATTTGCTTTTTCAGATTACGTATCTGGTCTTCAGACTTTCTGCGCTCAGTAACATCCCAGAATATGCCTAATATTCCTGTAACATTTCCGCTTTCATCATGGATAGGGACCTTGACTGTATTAATAATTATTTCCTGGAAATCACTACGAAAATCTCCTATTATTATGTACTGCTCTTCTATATTTTCGATTTCTCCCGACTCCATAATCCTTTTATCATCAGCTCGATATTTATCAGCCAAATATGCAGGGAAAAAATCATAGTCGGTCTTACCGGATATTTCTTCTGCCTTGATTTTTAAATCCCTGGCATAATTTTCGTTACAGGACACAAATACTGAATTTGTATCTTTAAGAAATATCTTTTGGGGAAGATTTTCAATAAGTGTTCTGTATTTCCGTTCCTTTGATTGCGCCAGAGCTTTGCCCGGCTGCTTGCGTTCGGTAATATCTTCTATAGTCATTAAGGTTAGATTTTCTACTTTTTCTTTTACTTTTTCGGCTTTTCTTTTTACCCCCGAAACTATCATTGTTGCTATTTTTTCAGGAACACACAATTGATTGATATTCAGGCATATAACTCGCTTGTCCGCTTGCTCAAATTCATATTCGACTTCATAGTTTTCTATAACTTTCTTTTTAAACAGAATTTTCTTAAGTATACGAAGCATCTCTGGGGCAGCCCATTGTCTATTACCTAAATCAGGAAACGACCGGCCGATTGTGTCTCTTTTTGTAACTTTAAAAGTGGTGTAAAAAATTTGGTTGGCGGAAATGACTCGTAAATCCTTATCTAAAACCAAAAATGGCACCTTTAGCGTGGCAATAATACCGCTGGCATACTTTAAAAGCGCTTCACTTTTGTGATCAACCATCTGCTTTTTGTTTTTCATTTTTTAAAACTCTTCTTAAAAACAAAAAAAACAAGGCCTTGTTTCTATCGGACTTGGATTAATTTAAAACTTACCAAACAATCATTCCTGACCGCCTGCCCGCTTAGATTCATTTTACAAGCCCTGCAAGCTTATTACGTTAATTACCATTTCAGCAAAAGCTTACTTTAAAAAAGTTTTTAACCAGCCAAAAACTCCCTGCTAATTGTCAAAAAAGGTGTTTATTGCCTTTGAATTGTATGAATAATATTATTAGATGAATACTTTGTAAGATGCTTCGCTTTAAGTTAAAACTTTAAAGTGGTGGCGGCTAAGATGAGTATAATATATGTTATACTGATTATTATATAAATGTCAAGAAAATCAATGGCACACTATACTTTGTGTCAACAAAAATAGTGCCAAATAGTGCCATCCTACAAAGGGACACCCTACAGCTTCATTACTTTATCTACCATATACTCATATGGCCTATTTTCTAACAAATATTCGTGATATTTATGCATTCTTTTGATCTTGTCAGCGCCAAAATCAAAATATAATGGGTTAATAGTTATTATGTCATCATTTTCCCCTCTCGTGTAAAATTTACAGCTTGACCAATTATAGCCTGAAGGATCTTTCACTAAACCCGCGCGGAAAGGATTCCTTTCGATATAACGGCCACATTCTAATAAATAAGAATCTTTGCCTACGAGCATACTTTTATATCTCCCCTGGAAAAGATTACCTATCAGCTTATATGATCTTTTATAGTGCTTGGCATATGCTTGGTTCAGAGATTGCAGCAAATGCGGTAAATCTTTTCCATTGCATATTTTAAGAAGAAGGTGTGTATGATTTGGCATGAAGCAATAATGGAATAATTCAAAAGAAAATTCCTTATTGTATTTTAGGATTATGTTTTTATATGTCTTATAGTCCTCAAAGTCATGAAAAAGCTTGTATCTATTATGCCCTCTACTTATTATGTGATAAACCCCGTCATCAACTAATATCCTACGTTTTCTAGCCATATGCCTCCTTTTTTACTATCTTATATTTTTAAGTCTCCTTTATATATAAGACGTAACAGAAGGCTACTTTCTTGCAAAATTTTAAATATTTTATTACATAGGGTGTCCCTCTCTAGGATGGCACCATTATACTTTGAGCTGCCAGCAATTATGAACATTGCGGTTGCGATAATCTTCAGGGATTGTTTTAGGGGTGATTTTAATGATCTCTTTTATCGGAAGAGCCTCGAAACGCGGCTCAAAACGCTGGTGATTTGTGGAAAAAAACAAATCTGAACCAGGCTGCATAACTTTTAAAACATCACGGAGAAGTTCAGGATGGTCGCGATTGATATCAAACGACACACCTGCGACCTGATCGTTATAGAAAGACGGCGGGTCAACCAACGCAAGATTAAAACGATGCTCTTGGTGATAGCCTTGAGCTAAATATTTCTGCACATCTGACTGAATTAATGTATGCTTTTTATCCAAAAATCCATTTAACAATAAATTATCCCTTGCCCAATCAATATACATTTTAGAGCGGTCAACAGTTACTGTTTGGCGTGCTCCGCCGGCGGCGGCGGCACAAGTAAATGTACCTGTGTACGCGAATAGATTTAAAAACTCTTTATCTTTAGCAAGCTTACTTATGATAACCCGCGTATCGCGATGATCAGAAAATAAACCGGTATCAAGAAAATCGTTTAAATTTACCCAAAACTTTAGATTCCGTTCTTGAACCTGGATTCTTTCGCCGCGGGAATCTATTTTGCCATAACGCGGGCCGGCTTTAATGTTTGTATGGCGGCGCCGGTTATGAACTTTCTCTATTGGGACATTTAAAGCACAAGCAGCAGCTTTAGCCATTTGAGGTAAATACCCCGGGCCTGTCTGCTGGCGTTCGTATTCACTAACCACAAGATGACCAGCATACCAATCAACAACTATACGTATATCCGGGCTATCCCAATCATAAAGCCTATAAACATCAATGCCTTCCCGCTTAAAACGCCGGGATAAATGCCGAAACTTTTTACGCAGGCTGTTAGCGAGGGTTTGAGCATGAATCTTTGCTTTTTCAGGCGTAACAAGGCC
>JBAZGZ010000183.1:0-3816 GCA_041652615.1 Candidatus Omnitrophota bacterium
TGCGTTCGGGGATAATTCACACTATCATTTTTTCTGCGCGCTGCGCGCTTGATGCATGGTTCATTACCCCCTCACTGCGTTCGGGGATAATTCACACTATCATTTTTTCTGCGCGCTGCGCGCTTGATGCATGGTTCATTACCCCCTCACTGCGTTCGGGGATAATTCACACTATCATTTTTTCTGCGCGCTGCGCGCTTGATGCATGGTTCATTACCCCCTCACTGCGTTCGGGGATAATTCACACTATCATTTTTTCTGCGCGCTGCGCGCTTGATGCATGGTTCATTACCCCCTCACTGCGTTCGGGGATAATTCACACTATCATTTTTTCTGCGCGCTGCGCGCTTGAAAAAATGATGTGTTCATTAAAGATCCTTGTATGGCTCCTTAAAAACCCGATAGATGCAAAAAATAACCAACGCTATTATAGCACTCCAGGAAAGAATTAAAAATATTAAACCTGTTATGGTCATTTTTTAAACCTTAACCACTTAATATCAGAAGACAGACGTCAGAATTCAGATAACAGATTTTTCTGTCATCTGTTATCTGTCTTCTGTCCTCTGATCTTAGACCTGTGTGCTTTATGCACCAAAAAAGCAATTATTAAAAATACCCCCACAAAACCCAAGCGCGTAGCCAAAATAAAAGGTACGTTTTCCTTTGGTATACCTTTCAAAAGAAATGTCGGTACTGCCTGCTGAAAAAACCAAAACCCGAGTATAAAAATCAAAAACAAAGGCGTAATGTATTTTATTATAAATTTGTAAAATCGTGGAATATTTAATTCTGCTCCGTGATGGATTTCATCCCAGGCTTTATCTATACCAAAAATCAACACAAACAATATACACTCAAGCGTAGCAAAAACCACAAGAAAAAAAGAACCCGCCCAAAAATCAATTTCATCAACCACTCCTCTCGCGAGAAAGAATATAGGAAATTGACAAATTACAAAAGAAAAAGCAGCTATAATCGAGACAGCCTTTTTACGCGATACACCCAATTCGTCACTTAAAAACGCTACCGTAGGCTCTAAAAGGGATATGCTTGAGGTAAGTCCGGCAAGGAATAAAAGAAAAAACCATAAAAAAGAAAAAAACATACCATAACTAATCTTAGAAAAAATAAGCGGCATTGAAACAAAGCTGATATTGAAACTTCCTCCCTGCGCTACCTGTTGTGCGCCTAGACCGCCAAAAAAAGCAAAGGCAAGCGGTATTACGATTGAACCGCCAAGGATGACTTCCGCGAATTCATTTAAAGATGAAGCGGTCAGTCCGGAGAGAACTATATCATCCCCTTTTGAAAGGTAACTTGCGTAAGTTATAATTACGCCTATGCCCACACTTAGAGTAAAAAGCATCTGCCCTGCCGCGGCAAGCCAGACTTTAGCATCTTTTAGCGCGCTAAAATCCGGGTTCCATATAAAACCAAAACCATTCCAAACATTCCATTCGGGATGTTCAGGCACCGGCGCTTTCAGAGTTATAACTCGTATCAAGATAATAATGGCAAAGAAAAAAAGAACCGGAAGAGCAATCTTGCATAACTTCTCAATGCCCCTCTTAACCCCTTTATAAAGAATAACAAAATTTGCGCTAAATGTGGCAAGAAAGAACAAATAAGTGGCAAAAAATATTTCTTTAGTAGTTACGCCTTGATATTTTTTTAAAAAACCAACAGCGTCGTTTTGGGTTGATAGATGAAGAAATGTTCCTTTTAAAGAATAAAAAGAGTATCCAAGCAGCCAGCTCTCAATATAAATATAATAAATAAATATCGCGAGCGGACCAAATACGCCGATCGCTCCGAAATATTTTGACGCGCGATGCTGCCAAAGGCGGTTAAAAATTAACGGCGCTGTGCCGTGGCCGAACAACCCGCCGTACCTGCCGATTGCCCACTCAATCCACATAAGCGGTATACCTAAAAGAACAAGCGCGACAAAATATGGTATCATAAAAGCGCCGCCGCCATTTTGCGCTGCCTGCGAAGGAAAACGTAAAAAATTACCAAGACCGACAGCGGAACCAGCTACTGCCAGGATAATACCGATTTTAGAAGTCCATTTTTGCCGCATGTAAGACCTAATTAAAAGGGTTAAAACTGCTTGAAGACTTATTACCCCGCCTCACAGAAGATGCGTAAAATTTCCTTTGGAAATTTTACAGCGTTCGGCGGGATTAATTCGCACTATTTTTTTTTGTGTGGATACACACAAAAAAAGATGTACTCATTAAAAATTATACCAAAAAAGCCCTTGTTGTAAATATCAGCGGATTATTTACTCCAGATAAACCAAACAAATAAATAGGCAACAGTAACCGCGACAAAAGTAAAAGGTATGCCAATTTTCATAAACTCACTAAATCTGACCGTATAACCGTTTTTCTTAAGCAGGCCGCAGGCAACGATATTTGCGGAAGCACCGATAGGAGTGATATTGCCTCCTAAGCTTGCACCGATTAATAGCCCAAAAAGAAATAATGCCGGATTAACGTGTAATTTGTCAGCCATAGAGATTGCCACCGGAAGCATTGTTGCCAAAAAGGGAACGTTATCCACAAAAGCGGAAACAATCACGGCAACAAAAACCAACAAAGTATAGCCGGCAAAAATATTACTTCCGACTAAACCAGAAAGGAACGTTGAAACTACATCAATCCATCCGGTAAGAGTAATACTGCCCACAAGAATAAAAACACCAACAAGAAAAAAAGTAGTTTCCCAATCCAAAGCTTTTAAACCGTTCAACGCCGAAACCTTATTAATTATTTTTTCCCAAAACACGGCAACAATACCGGCAATCATACAAATTATACCCGCCAAGCCCGTAAAACCAGTATCCATAAACGAAGATATGGCCAGCAGAAAAATCATACCCACCAAAATAATAGTCGGTGTCCAATACTTTATTTTTTCCAGAGGAATAAATGCTGTTTTTTCTTTGTGCTTTTTAAAAATAAAATATAATACCAGAAATGATGCGATTGCTCCCAGCTCAACCGCAAAAAATATACTTGGCCGGCCTCTGTAAAGGAAAAAATCCCCAAAGTTCATTTTAGCATAACCAGCCAGAAGCATACTAGGCGGGTCACCGATTAATGTTGCGGCTCCTTGCAGATTACTTGATATAGCAATAGCAATCATCATCTTAATAGGATTTAAATTTATTTTCTTCGCCAACGCTAAAGCAATAGGAGCAACGATTAAAACTGTGGCGACATTTTCTACAAAAGCAGAGATAAAAGAAGTTAAAGCGCAAATTAATAATATTGCCCAGGCGGTATTTTTGGCTTTGTCAACAATAACTTCGGCAAGATAAGCAGGAACGCGACTCTCCATAAAAACATTTGCCACAGCAAGCATACCGACAAAGATGCCCATAACGTTCCAATTGATTGCAAAGAATGCTTCTTTTAAAGTAATAGTTTTGGCCAGAAGAAGCAGAATACTTGCGGCAATTGCCACGATGGTTCTTCTCTTAGGCAGGAACACGAACAAAAGGTAAGCGCAAATAAAAATTAGTAAAGAAACCGCTGATTTATCCATACATACTATACCTTATTTTATTTTTGATCATTTTCTTTTTTGTTCTTTCTTCCCTGCAATCTTCCATGAATTATAGCATAAACAATCAGGGAAAGGAATAACACCACAATAACTAATACTGCCCAATCAGAAGACCTGCTTATCACCATTTTAATCACCTCCATATATCTTTGGTTACACAGATTATGGATGTTATGAAAGTTACAGTGGTTACGCTAAAATAAGTTGTTTCATTATAACCTTCGTAACTTGCCCAAC
>JBAZGZ010000184.1:0-3736 GCA_041652615.1 Candidatus Omnitrophota bacterium
CGTTTTTTTCATTAACTTACACCCCCTTAATTTAAATTGGCGCCATTTCAGGCCAAGACCGAACTTTATCCGGCCAGGTCAGGCAAGCGCCAGGCCTTATTTATTTTTGATTTTTACAGAACAAAACTTCTTTAAATTTTCTTCCAAAAATCCATTATATCCAGCATTAATACCATATACTTTTCCTATGGCGTAACGGACTAAATCCGCCCTTGAATAACGCCTCCAGTAATTACCATAGCTAGCTTTTTCTGCAATCTTATCTAACTCCTCAATCGTTTCTTTTGATAAATGAATGTTAACCCTAATCATTTTTACCCCCTCGAGTAAGATACACACCCTTTTGAGGTCCCTTTTTCATACACACCACAGCTGAAGCAAGCATACACACCCCGGCCGGCTAACCTTGCTCAACCAAACAATCCATAGCCTCGTCTATAACCTCATTATCTATTGATTGCTCGATAACCTCAAAAAACGTCAAAGGCTTTGCTTTCTTGACTTCCTGTTCACGGATATAATCAAACATCACGCGAGAAATAAACGTATTCTTGTCATATCGCACAAAATTACTTATAGGTATATCGTCCATCCAAACCCAATTATTATCGTTATAGCGAGAGTGCTTCATTTTCTGTCCACAGATAGGGCAAACACATCGCTCAACATCATCGGCAGTTTTGCTCTTAATCATTTCAAAAACAAAATTATTCTGGTTATCGGCTAAAAACTTCTTTTTGTTTCGGCTTAAAAATCCGCCAAAGTAACGAATATTCCTCTTTGAGTGCATTTTCAAACAGTAGATCTGCTGCTCCTGGCTTAGGCCAATAAACTTTTCCGCTGGCATAGTTGAGCGCGTAGCATATTTACACCAATGAAGTTGCTGCTCTAAAGAAACATCAAAACCATAATGCCCCACAGTATCGATAAGAAAAGTTTTAAAGATTCTACCAACACCTTCCGTCCAAGAAGCCCTGGCCCTTTCGAGCAGAGGTAAAGGGAAAGAACAGTTGCCGTCTGGGTGTAGAATTGGAAAACTGCAATCAAAATGAAGATGTAGATCATCGCTTTTATCTCCACAGTAATGAAGCACTATAACCGCGGCTTCAGCCTGAAACTTTACCTGTAAGATTTCCCAGGCCAACTTAAATAATTGACTGATTTCCTTGCTTCCCGGCAATTTTGCGGAAAGCTCTTTCGGCAGGGTAAAAACATAATTACCAAGAGCAGGGAACCCCAAAAGAGTTTCTCGAACCCTCTTAGCGCGCCTTTGGTTATACCAAGACCCTTTTTTACCACATTCCGGGCAATAGGGCAGGGAGCAGGTCATTCTTTTAAACATCTGTCCATGGCCAGGGGTCGGACACTCTAAAGGCCGCCATTTTTGACCGCAATTATCTACTCTATAAGCCTCTTTTGCATAGCCGTAACTGTGCAACATTTTAACCAAATTTTTCTTCAAGGCTATTTTCTCTAACTCAATATCTTTGAGAACCTTCGGGAGCTTGGCAGGTTGCTCAAGATAATCGGCCCCTTTCGGGGCAAAATCCACGTCCAAAACTGAGGTATTTTCTTGCATAGGATTACGAGTATGTACTCAATAAGATTGTTACTGTTTTTTAATGAAAATTAGCTGCTACTGCGTTAATTATTGCCCCTAAACCTTGAAATATGAGCCAAGCCGTACCAAAAAACACACCCCAAACAAAAAGAATAAAACAAGTCAATAAAAAGAGCCTTTTCATTGATTTTGCTGCCTTTCTTTGATATTTCTTAAAACAGAGGGGAGAACATCAGATATATGACTAAAGGCCCCAGGTAGCGCCCCGGAGCCTTCAGAAACTGACCTTTTCACCGGGTGGCCTAGTTTTATCCTTGCCCGGTTACCAAGATCAGGAGTTAAATTAAATTCTAGCTGTTGATTAAGCATATATTAAGACAATTGAAAACAATTGATAGATAGTTTTTGCTGATAAATTTTACCTGGATTTGATACTTGATTTGTTACTTTTGGGTGGGTTAATCTATTTATAGACGGCCTAACGCTCTGTATATCTACTTCCCATAATATATCGTTAGGTGCGGCGCTTTTGCCACCCATAAATAAGCTATAATCATAAGAAAATAAACGATTTAGCCTATAAACGGACTGCTTATACGTAGTTAACGATATACTATAGAAGTTAAGGAGAGGACTGACCAGAGAGAATCTTAAAAAAGAGGTATTTGGAATTGATTTTTTTGGGGTTTTATCGATTGTATAACCGCCAGATTTTTGCATTTTTTCTACGCATGGGCGCCTGTGAACAGGGATTTCTCGAACTTTTCCCAATCTTTTTCGCTCACTATCCATTCCCTACCACCTGGAGTTTTACCGGCTTTTAACAATCCTGTTTTTATCCAGCCTAAGACGATAGTATTACGAGCTTTCCCTGTCATTTTCATGATGTCTTCAATAGACAACCACTTGCCCATATCTTTATTCACCCCCTTTCCGACGAGATTTTTATTCTGTCTTTCCATAGTTAACAATGTATAATAATAATTAATGATTGTCAAGAACTTTTTTGTCGAATCCCGGACTCTCCGCCAAAAGGGCGAGGCCCCTGGGCCAGGCAGGGGCCGTTTTTTGGGCTAGATTTAGGGAGTTTTACCGGATCAGTTTCAAAGATCTCACGACTTTAATCTATCTGTGCCTAAATTGCCTTAATACCACCACAACGAACGCTAGAGCCACAATCAGGGCAATAAGGTTTCCCCAATTATTGGGGATTGCGTCAAGATCTGCTTGGCTCGCTACACTAACCTTGCCGGCAGCCGGATCTAGTTTAAAGATACTTTCACCAATCACCGCGTAAACTTTAGGATCTAAAAAATCACCAAGCCAACTTTTCTTTGTAGGGTCTACCGAGATAAGAGGAAGGAAGGAAGTTTGAATTAGGATCTTTGAGGGCGTAAACGCCGCGATAATACTTGAACTGTCCATCAATGCCGATCCCTGCGCTTTCTTACTACGACCTTAATATATTTACAACCGCAACAATTTATTTCAAAACGAATATGCGTTTCGGTTACCTCCCATTTAGTTATATAAATCGTTGATCCGCATGCAGGGCAAATATCCTCGCGAAGATTCAAGTTATCTTTAGGCATTAGAGTTTAAGGCTCTACAACCTAGCCAATAGCTGCTTTATTAACGGCTGAACATTGGCAACCGTGTGCGCGTCCTCTAAGGTTTGCTTAATTAAATCCCATTGAGCGCTTAGGGCCGGATCATTCTTAACCTGGTTTAACGCGGATAGGGTAGAGGTTAAGCCTGTGCCTAGTTTCTTAGACTTAAATTTTTCGTAACCATTCCAGGCAAAAAGTATCGCATTTAACAAAACGCTACCAATACCATAAGGGATCATACCGGCGGCTGCCTGCTCTGTGGCGCTAGCCGTATGCGTTCCAGGTATGATCTGACCGCTTGCGTCAACCTGATTAGGTAACATTTTTTCCATAAAAGCACAACCGGCTATGCTTCCGCTTAATAAAAGCGTTAAAATAAGACTTAAAAATAATAAGCGATTTCTCATGTCAACCCCTTTCTAGTTTTGCATAAACGGCCGTTTGACTAGGCGCGGTCATGTGATTAATAAGCATTTTCCTTAAATCGGTAATATCAGAATGAACCCAAGAAAACAAAAGCGTCATTATGGTAATATTAACAGCCATACAACCAAGAGGGGAGCAG
>JBAZGZ010000185.1:0-3720 GCA_041652615.1 Candidatus Omnitrophota bacterium
CACCAATACACTCAAGGGTATCCCCGAAAAGTTTTGTTACTATGCCATGATGCTATCGAAGAAACCGTCATGCAGGAAAAAGAAATAATCGATGCGCAAATTATAGAAAAATTAATAACAAACCGCCATACATATGACAGATAATATTTTACCGGAAGAGAAACTTCTAAAATTAATAAGAGGGGAGAGGAACCCGCCGCAAAAAGCCGATTCCACTCCAATCGCCGACAGCATAAAAAAACCGGGGATAAAATTATTTCCGCGTAATTTTTCAATCCCGACTTTCAACAAAGCGATAAAGCTGCTTCTTGTGCTGTCTTTTTTATGGTTAATACTATTGTTTTTACAGCCTTCTTATGCTCCGGACAAAACAAAGCAATTAAAAACTGCGGCAGTAAAAAATCCGGCAAAAAGAATCAGTCCGGACACCAAAGAGCAAATAAAACCATATTCATTTTATCTTGAAGGAATCAAGAACCGGAAAATATTTTCCAGTGCGGCAACAGAAGATGCCCAAAAAGCCATAGGAACAGTAAACGCGGACCTGATTAAAGACATAAATCTCGTCGGCATAATATCCGGAGACGAACCGCAAGCTGTCATCGAAGATAAAAAAGCTCAAAAAACATATTATTTAAGGAAAGGCCAGTATATCGGAGAGTTACGACTCGAAGATATACTTGAAGGAAAAATTGTTCTTAATTATAACGGTCAAAATTATGAACTATATCTATAGCCTGTTTTTACGGCAGGCAGGGAGGGATGTCATGAAAAAAATTATATGTGTGGTTACAATACTTTTAATGCTTACGCCAAGCGTTAGCTTTACTCAAAATGCAGAGCAAGAACCAGCAGATCAAAGCCAGGAAATTTCCGTCCAGGAACTTTCCGTAGAAGAATCTGCCCCTCTAGAAAGCATAACAGCTCAACCCACGATAGAACAAAATAAACCGCAACAAGAAACGCAACTACAAGCAACCAGATCTCAGACTATCGTTTCCGCCAGGACAACCAAGGCATCCGGGCCTGACGAGCCCGGAAAAGTTTCCCTGGATATAAAAGGCATGGACATAGTAGATGTTCTCAAGATGCTTGCAACAAGAAGCTCAATGAATATCGTTATCGGAAAAAATGTTACCGGAAGGGTCACACTTTTTCTAAAAAATATAGATGTATGGGATGCCTTTGAAATAGTAATCTTAAGCAATGACCTTGCTTACGAGAAAAAAGGTGACATCGTAAATATCATGAGCCAGAGGGACTACGAATTACAGTATGGTCAACGGTTCCAGGATAAAAAAAGCGCAAAAACAATAAAATTAAAATACGCAAAAGCACAGGATGTTGCTCGTTCGCTTAATCAATTAAAAACTAACATCGGCAAAATTGTTGTTGATGACGGCACAAACACACTCTCAATAATTGACACACCGCAAAGCATAAAAGAAATCGAGGCGTTTATCGAAAAAACGGATCTGCCTTTCGAAACAAAGATATTTCACTTAAACTACGCCCAAGCCGAAAAGCTAAACCCTAAAATACAGGAAATAATCACAAAAGGAGTTGGCACTTTACGCATTGATGAACGCACCAATAAAATTGTAGTCACTGACTACCCTGCTAAAATAACGGAAATTTCGGAAGTGGTCGCTGCCTTTGATGAGAAAACCCCGCAAGTTTTAATTGACGCCCAGATAATCGAGATAAAGCCGTCAGACAAGTTTGAAATGGGGGTAGACTGGGATTACTGGATAGAAAAGTATTTTAGAGCTTCTACATCGCTGCCTATAGGAACAAGCAATAGGATGATATTAAGCACAGCAACTACAACTCCGACACAACCCGGGGATTACAAAGCTATAATTGACGCCCTGCGCACGATAGGCGACACAAAGATACTTTCCAGCCCGAGAATTATGGTCATGAATAACCAGGAAGCAAAAATACTTGTCGGAACAAAAGATGCTTACATAACCTCAACCGTAACCCAGACCGAAGGTAATGCCGTTACTGCCGAATCAGTTAACTTTGTCGAAACAGGAATTAAACTTTTTGTAACTCCAGTGATCAACAGTAAAGGGTTTGTCATTATGAAAATAAAACCTGAAGTAAGCTCTGCGGAAACAAAAACCATTATTTCGCAGGACAAAAGAACCGAAGTTCCGATCGTAACTTCCTCCGAAACAGAAACAACCGTTATGGTAAAAGACGGCGTAACCATAATTATCGGCGGCTTGAGAAAAGACGAACACAAAAAAACCGTTAAAAAAGTACCGATATTGGGAGACATACCCGGATTACGATATTTTTTCAGCAGTACCTCCGATGAGATTAATAAAACTGATTTGATAATCCTCTTAACCCCGCACATAATGTCTGGGGAATCAGCCTACATCGATTTTGCTCAAATACAGCCTCAAGACGGCTCAGTGGTCAGTATGGTCGGCGGAAACATAGTAAAGGAACGTATAGTGAATCCAAAAAACAAAATACCCGGGCAGGTACAGCCAGAAAATTATTACACCTTAGTAAATAACCGCGTTAAAGAAATGGGATTATTCACCAGGCCCTTCAAGGAAAACGGAGAGGTAGAAATCGCATTCACTTTATCTAATAACGGTACACTCCTGGATGATCCTTATATTTCAAAAAGCAACAACCCTAAGCTTGATCTTTATGCATTAAAAGCCCTGGAACAAGCACTGCCTTTTCCGCCTTTTCCTAAGGATGTGGCCCAAAAAACCAAAAAATTCAAAATAACTCTTGTTTATTAGGTAAAGGTTTTTTATTATTGGGACTTTTAATGCTTTTAAAAAAAACATTTTAGTGTATAATATAGCTTCAATTTACTGGAGCCCGACGGGGCGACGTCCCTTTCAATTCTATTCACTGGCACACAGCCAGTGAAATTCAGAAAAAGGGATTAATAATTTTGGCCGGCCTATCGGCAATTAAAACCTAATAAACTATATGGCAGAAGACAAATTATCAAAAATAGTATCGTTATGCAAAAGACGGGGATTTGTATTTGGAGGCTCTGAAATATACGGAGGGCTTTCAAGCGTCTGGGATTACGGACCGCTTGGCGCAAAGCTAAAAAAACGCATAAAAGATATCTGGTGGGACACCTACGTTGAAAAGCGTGAAGACATCTTAGGCTTAGACTCAAGTATAATAATGCACGAGGATGTTTTTAAGGCTTCCGGCCACCTTGAAGGTTTTACTGACTCACTGGTAGACTGCCCAAAATGCAAGAAACGTTTTCGTATAGATAAGCTAGAAAAAAAAGGCGCTGACCTATATACATGCGCTGATTGCGGCGCTGATATCGATACGCAAAAATCCAAAGCCCGCAAATTTAATTTAATGCTTAAAACCAACGTCAGCGCCACAGAAGATAATCCCTACTACGGTTATCTGCGCCCGGAAACAGCCCAAGGCATTTTCGTAAACTTCATGAACGTCTTAAATTCCTGCCATCGCAAACTCCCGTTAGGAATCGCTCAAATCGGAAAAGCATTCAGGAACGAAGTCACAACGGGGAGTTTTATTTTTAGAATGAAAGAATTCGAACAGATGGAAATTGAATATTTTGTAAAACCTGCCGAGGCCGATAAAGCTTACCAATATTGGGTAAAAGAACGGTATGATTTTTATACATCAAAAATCGGATTAAAAAAAGAAAATATCCGCTTACGCGAACATACGAAAGACGAACTT
>JBAZGZ010000186.1:0-3681 GCA_041652615.1 Candidatus Omnitrophota bacterium
GGATAACGATAACCAAAAGCACATTAACCATAAACTGGCTAATTTGGGTTAAAACGCTTCTGGCTGGCTCAAGTAACACGATTTGCCAACTACTCATATTTCCCTCCTTTTTTGTATTATTCAGTAACTTTAACATAACTAAGCGGTTATGTCAAGAATATTTGAATATTATCAAACAATATTTTAGTCATTATTAAAAACGAACTCCTCATCCCATTCATATTGCATTTCAGTTTTACTAAATACTTTCTTAAATTTTCTTTTAAAATCATCCATATCCCTGCACAGTTTCATAATGGCCGTAACCCCGGCAATTTGTTCTATTAGCTTGTTTTTGCCGAAATCTCTCAACCATTGATGATGGTTTTGTAAATAGTGAGGATTTCGGTTTTTCTCTCGTAATTTTTTTCCTAAATCCGGGTCAATAGAATCATAGACAAAAGCCATAACATACTTTCCCCAACGTAATGGACGGTTTTTAGGAGAATAATGCACTCCTTCTAAGCGGGCTAACTGAATCCAAAATTCAGGAGGAAACATACGCACCCATTCTTGCAATTCATCAGCTATAAAAGCTTGTAATTTTAACTGTAGCGCTCGCTTTGCACGAACTTCTTGGTAACCTGTAGCCTCATCAATTAAGGCTATAATACCTGTTTTAGCACAAGCTCTTATTATAATTTCAGCTTGTGCGGCAAGTTTTAATTGATTAGGCTTTAAAAGGTCCTGATCTCTTGCTTCAAGGTATTTTTGGCATATATCAATTAAAAATGTGGCTTCTGATCCTATAGCTTGTCCAGTAGGAGGAACTAAAAAGGGGATGTCCCGGCCACCTTCTAACTTCTTATTTACCAACGCATTAGATTGTAGATACCTATTCAAATCTCCACTTTCCCGGCCACCTGACAATATACGAACTATTTCTTTTTGGGTAAGAACCCTACGAAAATCATTCAAAACATGACATTCAACTTCCATATTTCCCATTTTAAGAGTGCCCTTAAACAAAGAATATGGTATTTCGGGTTGCGGAGACTTAATAGGTTCAGCGATAACCAAATTTTTGGCTTGATTTCCTGATACGTCCTCTGTTTTATCCTTAAGTTTTCCAGCTTTCCGCCAACGAGCTGTTACAGCATTACGAGCTATTATTGATCTTTCTTCTGGCGATAATACTGTTGCCCGGGCTTTTCCACCTTTTTGAGCACCTATTTTTGCTAATGTTTGGCCTGCTTGACTTCCTTCTGGTTTTTGTTCACTATTCATTTTTACCTCCTTAGATTATATCTTTGACTTCTTGCTCGTGTAAGTAATATAACATACTTTCACGAGCAAGTAAAGAGAAAAAAAAATTATTTTTCCCCCAACGATTATTTGCGGCTTCTGTGATTTGGTTAAGTATTGAAACGACTATTTGATTTTCTTCTTTTGATATGCTTGTGCTCTTATGCATGATTAGAGGGTATCATGTTAAAACATCTTGTCAATGATTTTATTTAAAGATGAGTTATTTTTTTAAGTAAGAGAGGATGACTTTTTTGCCTATTTTATAAGCGTCTTTGTGATTGGAAGTAACATAAAATAAAACAACATCGTTCATCGTATGGTCCACTGAAGCACAGGCGTCACAAGCTGGGCTTACCGCTTCTCCATTACAATCCTTACACAATACAAAAAGGCATCTTATTGGCGTCTCCCCCCTGGGAAAGCTCTTAAAGGGAGGAAAATCATACTTTAAGTATTCTCCAACGCTATCTCCGTTCTCCGACCTCAAATAGCGCTTGAGCTTTGTAACTTCATACTCCTGTTTTTTATCCTGTGGGTTATACGATTTTAAAAATTCGGGGTGCTCATGAACGGTAAGACAATTAGCCATTTGAAGACAACACCCTCTCAGAATTTAATGTAATATTGTGCTGTCTTTCGATCTTAGTACAGTATTTACTGAAATGCTCAACCAACTTTCTGAACTGAAGAGAATTATTCATTAGGAAGGTACAGAAATCAACATTAACTTTGTTCTCTATTATAACTAAGAAACCGTACGCACATTTATAAAGCCCCATTTGATAGGTATCCTTTTTCTGTTTTTCTAATTTGGCCATATTCATTTGAAACTCATTAAATGTATTATATAAATCTTCGGCAGCAACTGAGACTTCTTGCAGGCAGACTTCTTTCCAATCTTTTTTTACTATCTGTTCTAATCCTTTAATCTCTTCCTTGCATTTCTGAGCTTTTGCTTCCATAGTAGCTGGACTCATATATCACCCCTTTAAGTATACCTTATTTTACCAGAATTTCAACCCTTGTCAATAACCCTGTCAAGAATTTTTTACATATAACCCTTTATTTGTCAAGGGCATCTTAGAGCATACACCTCAATTATAAAAATCAAACTGACCCAATACTTGAATATTTAAAAAAACATCGCCTGTTTTTGCCCTATCGGGAACAAAAAATTGGGTTAGAGATAACTTTACTCTCCCGGCAAGTAACATCAAGCCTGTAATAGGATTTAGCGGTGCCTTGGGGCTCTTCATCAATAAAGCTCAATTTAAAAGGCAGATTTTCCTGATAGATCTTAAAAAGTTTGCCGTTTTTAATCAGTTTTATGTCAGCTTTTAATAGAGCCCTGGTGTTAGCGGAAAGAGAAATATTCACCGCAACCTTGCCGGAGGCAACCAATTCCTGCCCCATAGTCGCGCTCTCCCCCTCCTCGCTATCCGTAAGGCTGAATTCATCCAGTTTTAGTTCTCCACCCCTGGCCGGCGTAACTACATAAAAACGCCCTTTTCTCAAGGCCTCCAATACCGCTTTTTTATTTATTTCTTCCACCAAGAATATATTCTTAACATGGTCAATAGCCTCGGAGTTCTTGCCTTCAAAATCTTCTTCGCCGATTGCCCAAATAGGTTTGGCGCGTTCTTGCCGGCAGTATTGGCTTAAAATAGTATCCCAAATCCCGCCCAAATTACCCACTTTTTGGTAACCTTCGTTTAAAATGCTAAAGCCAGTATAGCCCTGGGCATCTAAAAGCAATTCGGAGTAAGGAAGCGTCTCAATTAACACCCCTTTAACCCTGGTTGAATTTTGCGCTTCCGGATGCGCCCAAAAAGTCATGCCACCAACTTTGTCCACATAATCAATTAAATCCTGATAGGGCTTATACCATTTATCTCCGTGATACTGGTCAAACCTGGATTTTCCATTTTCAATCAGCGGAAGGTTTAAATAATCTTTTGGCTTTTCTAAACCTACCGCCAGTATATGCCTGTGCCAGGCGCGCATTTTTAGATTCCCGCCAAAAACAGACCCCTCCCAGTAATAAAACGGCGCGCACTCGGCTCCTGGAATCATCAGCACATTAGGATATTTGCTTTGCGCTTCCCGGATTGCCGCTAAATATCTGGCCGGCCCGAATTTCAGTATTGAATCCTCCTCAAAACTTTTCTTGAAAATATTCCTGAAAGAGCCAAAGCCATAGCTCCATTTTTTTAGATCATGGTCACTGATAAATACCGCGGTAACTCCTTTATCATGCGCCCTTTTGGCAATCTCTTCTATTGATAAATCACCGTCGCTTACCCGGGACTGAATATGTATAATTCCGGATACCTGCTGGTATTGCCCGGCATAAACAGAGGCAAAAGATAAACAACAAAAGATAAATAAACCAAA
>JBAZGZ010000187.1:0-3661 GCA_041652615.1 Candidatus Omnitrophota bacterium
AATTTACTGGATTTATCTTGTTTTAACTAGCCGGATGACTATAGAAAATGATGCGATCGGTTATGAATTTTTAGGGAAAATGTTGGTACAGCAAGGATGGACGGAATACTTTAGGACAGGGCCTAATCGCGAACTTTTTTATCCAGCGTTGATTGCTTTTTCTATGGGGCTAGGAAAGATCTTCGGGATCTCTTATCAAATCGTTCAGGTTTTAATTCAATTGTTAATACTTTTTTTGACTCAAATCTTGACTTTACGCATCTTGCGGATCTTAAAGATTAATAATCTGCTAAGCGCCTTGACGGTTCTATATCTGGGAATTTCTCCTGCAATTGTGAATTCTGCTTTAAGTTTGTTTTCGGAAATCGCGACATATCCGCTTATCTTAATCTCTATGTTTTTAATTTATAAATCTTGGCTTTCTTTAACCGGGCCGAGGTTTCGGATTATCTTATTGGCAATAGCAACAAGTTTATTGTTTGTACTCATGATTTTGAGTAAAGGTATTTTTGAATTAGTGACACCGGTTTTCTTTTTTCTGTTTATACTTTCAGCACTTTTTACCCGTAATCGAAAACTTATTGTTAATGCTTTTGTGTATCTGGTGGTTATTCTCGGGGTTTTTTATTCATTGGTTATCGGTTATAAATCGGTAAATAAAAATTTCAATGGTCATTTTACAATTACTAACCGCGGCGTCTGGGTGCTATATGGCTCCACGGCTCGACGGATGGAGCCGTTGACTACTGAACGGTTTTTGACTGCTTTGGCCTATGTACCCGGTAAAGGTGTATGTCATTCTATATTCGGCGAAGATAAGTGCCGTTTTTGGTCTTTTGAGAAAGTCGATGAATTAGGCTCACATAAAATCAGTGAACTAAATAGAAGCAATATGCCGCCTGAAGTAGCAGATAGCACTCTTATATCGCTTTCAAAACAGGAAGTTTTACAAAATCCGGCCCAATATGTTTTGCTTGCTACAATAGAGGGTTCAAAGATGTTCTTTTGGGAATCAACCCAGATTAGTTTTGTCAGGTATCCTGTTATACTAGAAAAACTTTTTGACTGGGGCCCTTTTAAAAATGGATTACGGTTAGCGATGGCGCTTTTAACATTATTAGCTTTTACTTATTTAGGCGCGCTGATTTGGAGGATAAGAAAAAATATTTTAAAAACAGAAGGTCCGCTTTTGTTTCTTTATTTGTGTTTTTTATTCATTTTTTCTTTCATAGGTTCCTATTCGTTATTCGGTATCATTGTTCGTTATCTTTTTCCGATCGTACCGCTGTGTTTAATTATCTGCGTTTTTTTTATACAAAATGTACTATTCCGTAATAATTCAAGTGCTTGCCAAGGCCGTCAAGAGATTACTAGAGGGAGCAGTAAATTTATAGACCATTAAGAGGATACTGATTATGATTGAATGGAGAAAGTCGCATGTTTTTTTTCGTATAATCGCCTGTCTGGGTATTATTATTATCCTTGGAATAGCTGTTGTGTTTACTTTTCGTGCTATCGAATATTCGCGCGTAAAAGATTTCTGGGGTGATGAAACATTCGGGTTGGAAGGGACGACACGCCAGGCAACGTATAAACAGCTTTTGACCATAGGTGCGCGCGGGCAGGGAAGCGCTGCGCCTATGGATTATATATTTATCAAAGCTTTGGATCAAGCGTATCAAAAGCCTTTTGTAAAATATATTCCTCATAATGTTTATTACCGTCTTAACTCGATCTTTTGGGATTTAGCTTCCGGGTTGTTGATCGCTTTTTTATTTCTGCGTGCTTTTTATCGCAAGACAGATAATAGCGTGATTTTTGTTATACAGTTAGCTTTGATCTGTATGGCGGTAGTAGTTTTTTATTTTAAGGCAACCAATATGCATTTTGCGACTGAGATGCGGCCCTATGCATTGTGGAATTCATTGGGGTTTGTGATGTTAGGGGTTTTTATGCTACGGGGGGCTTCGATGTTGGTATTATTAGCGGGTATCCTTTTGGCATTTACCAGCTCTGGAGCGTTGATACAGATTCCTGCGCTGGCGCTTAGCCGATTTTTTCTTAAACTTGTCGATCGAGAAAGTTTCGCGGACGCGTTGCAGGAGATGTTTTTTCTTTTTACTTTACCGTTTCTCATTGCCATATTTTATGCTTTGCATGCTGATAAATTCAGTTATGTAGTTTCTTCGCTTGATTATCAAAAATATTCCAATGAGTTCTTCTCGTTCTGGAGAAGTAAATGGCGTGTTCCTGCGTTATCAGGGTTCGGGATAGTTTTTACAATATGGAATCGGCAATGGCGAGGATGTACCGCGGTTTTTTTGACGATGTTGCTTTTATATTGCGTAGCTCCGGTCGTCAATGCGAAAATCTTGTCGAGCAGCTTTTTCTTTACTTCCCGGCAGTATCTATATTATGATCTTGTGTTCCCGCTTTTTTATTTGATGTTGGCTTTGGTCTTGCCAGGATATTGGAATATGTTCCGAAATACGAAGAACCGAAGGAATCAGCCAGTTTTATGAAGATTTCTATTATAATACCCGTTTATAATGAAGAAAAGACTATTGTTTTAGTATTAAACAAAGTTCTCTCTGTGGCGGTGCCAAAAGGCATAACGCGAGAAGTCATTGTGGTTAACGATGGTTCTCGTGATCAGACGAAGGAAGTTTTAAATCGATATATTGATAGTCAGAATGTGAAAATTTTGCACCAAACTAATCAAGGAAAAACTGCAGCATTGGTTCGAGGCATTACCTATGCCACTGGGGATATTTTTTTGATTCAGGATGCGGATTTGGAATATGATCCCGTTCAATACCCGGTTCTCCTTGAGCCGATTCTTAAAGGGGAAGTGGATGTGGTTTATGGCTCGCGGTTTCTGGGAAATATAAAGGATATGCGCTGGATTAACAATTGGGCGAATCGAATATCTAATTGGACATTGCGAGCGTTATACCGCGTTAATCTTACCGATATCAATACCTGCTATAAAGTTTTTAAGCGTGAAGTTATTCAAGGAATCCATATCCACTCGCGGAATTTTGCTTTTGAGACAGAAGTGACGGCTAAATTGATTCGGAGGGGGATTCGGATTAAAGAAGTTCCCGTTAAGTATGTTGCTAGAAGTTATCGGGAAGGCAAAAAGATCCGCTGGGCGACAGCTCTCGAAATGTATTGGCCGATTATTAAATATCGTTTTGTCAGTATTTATGAATGATTTAAGATGGTAGAAAACTAAAAATGGTTGAGAGAGAGGTAAATGAATTTTGCATTTTAGGAGTAAAAATTTCAGCGATAGATATGAATGATGCTTGTTCGGTAGTGGAAAATGCAATACTAAAAAGGCAAAAAAAGTATATTTGTGTTTGTCCTGTTAGCACAATTATAGAGTGTAAAAATAATAGAAAAGTTCTTACGAGTGTAAATTGCGCGGATTTAGCCACGCCTGACGGCATGGCGGTAGTTTGGATAGGGAAGATGCTGGGGTATCAAAATATGAGTAGGGTCTATGGTCCGGAATTAATGCCGAAGATTTGCGGTATTTCCGTAAAAAACGGCTATAAGAATTACTTTTATGGTTCAACCCGGAATACTTTAGATAAATTAGAAGAAGCGCTAAGTAGAAAATATTCCGGTTTGGTTATTAGCGGGATGTTTTCGC
>JBAZGZ010000188.1:0-1057 GCA_041652615.1 Candidatus Omnitrophota bacterium
TAATTTTTAAAACATCGCGGATTAATTCCGGGTGGTCGCGGTTCACATCGAACGATACCCCCTCTCTCTCGTTTTTATAAAAAGATGGCGGGTCAACAAACGCCAGCGAGAAACGCTTTTCTTGTAATGCAGCGCGCGATAAATATTTTTTTACATCTGACTGGATAAATGTATGTTTCGCATTCAAAAGCCCGTTTAACAACATATTATCTTTGGCCCATTTGATATAGCTTTGCGAGCGATCAACAGTAGTTGTCGTACGCGCGCCTCCGGCGGCTGCAACACAGGTAAATGTGCCTGTGTAAGCGAACAAATTTAAAAAATTTTTGTCTTTCGCAAGTTTACCAATAATAACGCGCGTCTCGCGATGATCGGAAAATAACCCGGTATCAAGAAAATCGCTTAAGTTTACCCAAAACCAGAAACTTCGTTCTCGAACCTTGAAACGTTCTCCGCTACTATCAAGTCTTTTATAGCGCGGCGCGGACATTTGATTTGTGTGGCGGCGCTTGATATAAACCTTGCTCGAAGGAACGTTCAATGCTTGCGCTGCTGCGGTAGCCATTTGGGAAAGATAACTAGGGCCAGTCTGTTTACGCTCATATTCAGCAACAACAATATAGCCCGCATACCAATCAACGACTATGCGGATATCCGGACTGTCCCAGTCATAAAGCCTAAAGCAATCTATTCCTTCCCGTTTAAAACGCCTGGATAAATGCCGGAACTTCTTACGAAGGCTGTTAGCAAGAGTTTGCGCGTGAATTCTGGATTTTTCCGGAGTTACAAGCCCCCTTAGGCTAGCCGGCTGCGCGTACTGATTATTAATTCGATTCTGATACATATTTACCTCTTACTATCCTGGAGCCCACACGAGCCTAACTGCCGAAGGCAGGCGTGCCCGCAGATCCTGTTTTTTCGCCCGCTTTAAGCGGGCGACGTCTCCCCAGAAATTTCCTAACCCGTATGGGAGGAAATTTCGGGGACTTTATCCCGGGAATCCTCCGGATTCCTCGGGGGCGCTGCGCCGTTTAACCCCGGCTTTGCGGGGTTATCT
>JBAZGZ010000188.1:1091-3656 GCA_041652615.1 Candidatus Omnitrophota bacterium
CCCGTTTGAAAATCCTGCCTGCAAATTGTCCCCGCCGGTCGCTGCATCAATGTCTATTACTTCACCGGCGAAAAATAATCCATCAACAAGCTTTGATTCAAGGGTTTTTGGATTTATTTCCTTCGTACTTACTCCACCCCTGGTTACAATACCATCCTTAACCGGCAATACACTATCTATTGTTAAACATAAACCAAATAAGCCTTGAACGAGTTTTTTTCTTTCCTCAACAGTCATTTGATGCGCGCTTACATCCGGGCTCACGCGGCAATATTCGAGAAATCTTGCCATCATTTTTCTCGGCAAAATATCCTTAAACATATTCTTTACAGCCTTTGAAGAATTTATTTTAAGCTCACGCAAGACAAAGGCATCTGATTCTTGCTGATTTAGTCCCGGTATGAAATTAATAACCAATTCAACCCTGTTTTTACGCTCTAACGCATCATAAATAACAGCGCTCATATCAAGAATTATCGGCCCGGATATGCCAAAATGAGTAAAAATCACATCGCCCAAACGCTCGGCTATTTTCTTCCCATTGCTTAAAATAGCTACATGCACTTTCTTAAGCGATATGCCCTGCCAATCTTTTACAAATTTTTCTTTTATAATTATAGGAACGAGCGCTGGTTTTAAAGCTACTATTGTGTGCCCAAGCCTGCTCGCCAACTCATACCCGTCTCCGGAGGAACCGGTTTGCGGATAAGAAAGTCCGCCGGTAGAGACTACAACACTTTTAGCCGAAAAATGCTTATTGGAAAATGTTACTACACCCTCAACTTTATTATCTTTTGCTAAAATACTCTTTACGCGTTCGCCAAATATAGTTTCAACATTATTCTCCTGCAGTTTTTGTTTTAAAACATTAAGAATATCCTCTGCTTTATTGCTTACAGGAAACACGCAGCCATTTTCTTCTGTTTTAAAAACAATACCGGTTTTTTCAAAGAAAGATAGAAGATCGGCATTAAAAAACTGCGCAAAAGAATTTCTCAAAAAATCTCTGGAATCAGAAAACTTACTGAGGAAATCTTTAACGTCAGAGGTATTGGTGATATTGCACCGGCCACCTCCGGTTGTCAGCAGTTTTACACCAGGATTATTGTTTCGCTCTACCAGAAGGATTTTTTTATTCTTCTCGCAAGCCCGAATTGCCGCCATCATACCTGCCGGGCCCGCACCGATGATAATTGCGTCATAACATTTCATAGATAGGATACCTTTCCCAGGAAGATGTGCAAAATTCATTTTAGATTTTTTCTGCCACAATTACGCCATATCTTAAAAAACGATAGTGCGTCTTAAGCATGCCTTTATAATAGTTCATTCCACTTTCTTTAGCATAAGAGCCCATTATTTCCTCATAAGTTTGCCATTGTTTTGTCGCCGCTAATCTAGCTCTTATTTTTACGTCGATTTTATCAGTACAATCGTACGCTTCTATCAAAACAAATCCATTGAGCTCAAGTAAACGCTTATAGGTATCTAAATCATCCTGAAACCAAATCCCCTTTTTGTAAAGACTTCTGAATTCCGGGATAAATTTATAAGCATCATCTAACGTGCCTTCATATCCTTTTAGCCACAGGTTAAAGCCGATTTTTGCTCCCTTTTTAAGATGCTGGTGTATTCTCCTGAAAGCAATTTCTTTTTTCTGCCAATGCACACATGTTTCATTTACGAAAGCTTTGGTGAAATCTTTCTTATCCAGTAAAAAATCGTTTGCTGATTGTTCGTAATATTTAACTTTTTCCTGGATACCATGCAAAAGTGCTAGTTCTTTTGCTTTATTCACCTGATCCGGGTTAATATCAATTCCTGCAATTTTGCATCCAAATAATTTGGCTAATAATCTGGAAGGCGCCCCGCTTCCTTCTCCGGGGCTTAATACATAATCATTTTCGGTAACATCAAGCTTATTTGCTAATGCTATTACGCCACGCTGAAAGAAATGAGTAATACCTTCAAGCTCATAAATTCTATTATCAAGCGAACGTTGAGGGTTGATGCCAAGAATTCTGTATATTTTCTTTAACATTTCGCAGTCATGGACGATAAACCCTCCGGAAGTCTGGTAAGATGCGATAATGTTTGTTTTAACGCTTCTTGGCATTAATATTTTTTCGAATTTAACCTGCCCATTAATAAAGCTACAACAAACAATACTCCTGCCATAATAACGGCAATCCATAAGCTTTGCTGAATGGTTTTTTCTTTCGCCATAAACCCAACATACTGCGGGACAAAGGTTCCGCCCAGAAGGCCGATTGAAAAAATAATACCAAAAATACTTCCGTAGAGGCCTGCCTCAAACCGCGCAAATGTTACGCCGACGATAACAGGAAAAATTGGGGCAAAAGAAAACCCTATGATAATAACTGCGATAGCAGCAAGCACATAACTTTTAGCGACAATCATCAGGATAATGGCAAGCATAGAAATCAATGAAGCAGCCGCAATAACTTTCACTCCGATTTTGGTTAAATTTTTAACTGCGGAACTTAGAAAGCGGCCAAGCATCATACAAACTCCGAATAAACTAAGCACACATCCGGCATGGGT
>JBAZGZ010000189.1:0-3624 GCA_041652615.1 Candidatus Omnitrophota bacterium
CATAATTATAGGAGGAGGGTTCGCTGGTTTAACCGCAAGCCGAAAGCTTGCGGCACATAAGGATATTTTTGAAGTAACCCTTTTAGATAAGAAAAACGGGTTTGATTTTTTACCATCCTTGCCTGATTCAATAGGTAGGGGCATTACGCCGGGATCTCTTACCTATAATATAGAAAGTATTAGCAGAAGAAAAGGTTTTGAGTTTATTAATGAAGAAGTCTCCGGCCTTGATTTGGATAAGCGAAAAGTTTTTACGGAAAAAAGAAACTTAGAGTACGATTATCTTATTATCGCCAGCGGTTCAGAAACAAACTTTTATGGCAATGAAAATATCCAAAAAGAGGCTTTTCGATTAGATAGCGCTGAAGATGCTGATAGGATAAGAAAGGTTATCAGGGAAAAACTTTTTAGTAATTATGTGGTTTCCGGCGGAGGCTATACCGGTATCGAGGTTGCAACTAATCTAAGGTTATTTCTTAACAAAAATAAAAACAAAGGCAAGATAGTTATTGTGGAGAGAGCTTCTGCAATACTTGGCCCCTTGCCAGGATGGATCAAGCAGTACGTTTTGAGTAATTTAATAAAGATGGATATCGAATTATTGTTAAATGCCAGTATTGAGCGTATCGAGAATAATATTGTTTATCTTCAGGGAGGAAAAACTTTAAATGATTCTTTAGTGATTTGGGCTGCGGGAGTAAAGACCGCCGGTTTTATCCAGAATCTAAAAGCTGAAAAAAATCCTCAAGGAAGAATCCAGGTTAATGAGTATCTGAAATTAAATGATAGATGTTTTGTGGCAGGAGACGCAGCTTATTTTAAATACAAAGATGCTTATTTACGTATGGCAGTGCAATTTGCAATAATAGAAGGAGAATCCGCCGCCAACAACGTCATAAATAGTGTTTTAGGTAAAAAGCTAAAAAGTTATAAACCTTTAGATTTAGGTTATATAATACCCATGGCAAACAACCGCTCTTGTGGCGTAGTGTTTGGTTTAAAAATTAAAGGGGTCGTGGCAACCATATTTCATTTTATGATGTGTATATATAGGTTATGCGGGTTTAGAAATAAAATCTGGTTTATGAAAGGCTTGTTAACCAGAGTTTAGCTCTTAGCTCATAGCTGATAGCTCTTAGGAAAAACAAAAAGTTCAAGGACTGTAAATATCCCTATGAGCTAAATTCGAGTTAGTTAAAGGAGGAGGTCAAAATGGCGGATATAGTCATCCTTATCCTGCGTTTATGCCTGGCAGTGGTATTTATCGGCCACGGTATGCAAGTTGCTTTTGGCAGTTTTGGCGGTCCTGGAATCCAAGGATTTTCAGGCATGCTTGCCAATTTAGGATTCAAACCAGCTGTCCTATGGGCGTACCTATCGGCATATACTCAGCTGATTGCGGGGATATTTCTTGTTCTTGGTCTATTTACGCGATTTGCAGCTTTCTCTATACTTGTTTTTATGCTCGTTGCTGTCATTAAAGTGCATATTACTAAAGGATTTTTTCTGCAAACCGGCGGATTTGAGTATAATTTTGTTCTCATTTGTATCTGTATTGTTTTGATCTTATCCGGTTCCGGTAAATTCGGCGTAACACCTAAATTATAAATAGGAGCAAAAGCGCTTATGGAAAAATTAATTTATTTATTTTTGTTTTTCGGATTTGTTTTCAGCTTTTTTACGGGATTACTATTGGCAATCAAGCCGCGACACGCTATAGAATTACAGAGAATATTTTATACAAAAATAAATTGGAGAATGGAACCAATTTTTATGGATAAAGAAATCCGTAATACCAGGATAATGGGTATTTTTTTAATTGCAGTAGCCATCGTCAGTATAATTTTTGTTGTCTTGCAGTGGCTAAAGTAGTCTGCGTAATTTTTTAAATCTGTGTACTCATTTTTTTATTTGATTTATTGGTTTTTTAGTCTAATATAAAAAGAGACACTGCAAAATCGCAAAGAAGACGCAACGCCGCAAAAATTTTTTTGTGTCTTTGCGATATTTAGCGGTTTTGCGGTGTAAAGAATGTTTAAATAATAGCGATGGTAAAATTTGGTGAAATCATTTCCGGTTCCCTGGAATGGACGATAACGGTTCTCTTTAGGCCTTTTAGCCCGAAGAAATGGCTGATTTTGGGTTTTGTTGCTTTCCTGGGCGGCGCTCTTATCGGCGGTAATCTTAACCTGCATTCTAACAGAGATTATCACACAAAAGAGGCTAAGGCAGAACAACTTTATTCCCAAAGATCTTTAGACCAGTCAAAAACATGCCCCTTGTCAAATGTCTCTCAATTAAAAGATAATATAAAATCTTATCTGCAAAAAATAGCCGGCCCCGACTTTGTTTTTGTTTTTACGGCAATAGCTTTCGCCATTTTTTTGATTCTTCTATTATTCTTATGGCTCGGCGCGCGTTTCCATTTTATATTTCTTGAAGATGTAACTAAAAACGACGCTTCAATTATTGCCCCATTTAAAAGCAACAGGGGTATCGGTAATTCTTTTTTTAGATTTCATATCCTGCTTCTGCTGATCTCTCTAATTATTTTCGTTTTGATTGTTCTTGGTTGTATTATGGCTTTATTCAAAATAGGGATATTTAACCCGGGGGCTTCTCCAGATTTTTTGAAAATTTTGTCGGCGCTATCACCTTTTATTTTATTGCTTGTAGTGTTTTTGGTAATTTCTATATTTATATATATTATCGTAAATGATTTAGCGTTAGTCGTGATGTATAAGGATAGAATAGGTATAATTGCCGCTATTAAGAAAGTTTTATCACTGCTTGGTGCCAACAAATTGAATTTTCTATTGTATGTTCTTATTAAGTGGGGCTTGGCTGTGTGTGCGTATCTAATCTATAATGTCGTGTATTTTGTAACATTTCTTGGGTTGCTTTTTCCGGCGCTTACCGCAGCTTCTTTCTTATATTTTATTTATAAAATTATACCTAAAGATGTACAATCTGTTTTTTTAGCAGTTGTCGTTATAATAGCTATACCAATTATATTATTTTTATGGTACTGCTTCATGTGTATTTCTCTTCCTTTCGCTGTCTTTTTCAGAACGTTCAGTATCAAATTTTTAGGAAAACTTGATAGCCGGTATAATCTTTTTGTGTACACAGATATTTCAAGTAGAGAGTAGAGGGTAGAGAGATGGAAGGAAAACCAGAATTTTTTAAGGTTGTAAAATCTTTAATCGAATAATGGTAATAATTCTTTCTCTCTACCCTCTACTTTCTACTCTCTACTTTATAAAAAAGGAGAGAAAATGAACTGCATAAACCATCCCGAAAAAGAAGCCAAAGGCGTGTGTAATCTTTGTGCCGGAGCCATATGCCTTGATTGCGCGGTTGAATTAAAAGGGGAGTTGTACTGTAAAAATTGCCTTTCTTTAAAAACCGGCGAAACAAAGAAAGTAGAGCATTCTTCTGCTTTGGCCGCTATCTTGAGTTTTATAATAGCCGGATTGGGCCAGGTTTATAACGGCCAAATTTGGAAGGGCTTGCTTATATTTTTTACTTCCTGGCTAATATTTCCCTGGATCATAGGTATCTTTGATGCATATTTTACCGCCAAGAAAATAAGCGAAGGAAAAATACTTTTTAAAAAAAAGA
>JBAZGZ010000190.1:0-3611 GCA_041652615.1 Candidatus Omnitrophota bacterium
TTTAAGCAGTTAAAAGATTTAGACGCTTAAAGAATTTTTTGATATTTATACTCTTAAAACTTTTTCTTTAGCCAAATAAGATGTATGATTTAGCTATAATCGGAGCAGGAGCCGCCGGTATCGCGTCCGCAAAACATGCGTTAAAGCATGGATTGAAAACCGTGCTTTTTGATACTGAAAAAGATACTTTCGGCGGAACTTGCCTTAATCACGGTTGTATCCCTGCCAAGTTTCTGATAAATTCCTCAAAACTACATAAAAGCTGGCCTGATAGTTTTAAACAAAAAAATGATGTTGTTAATAAAATAAAAAAAGCAACGTTTGATTACTTAGAAAAGGTGGGTATCAAGACTGTTTGGGCTCGAGTTTCGTTCCTTAGCACCAATACTTTAATGGCTAATGGTGAAAAAATAGAAGCGAAAAACATAATAATTGCAACCGGCTCGCGGCCAAAACCTCTTTTTTCTCATCCAAAAGCCATATTCGCGGAAGAGCTTTTTTCGAAAGAAAATATTGGGGAAAATTTTCTTATTGTCGGCGCCGGTTATATTGGGATAGAACTCGCGTCTTTGCTCAATAACCTCAATAAGCACGTTACCGTGGTTGAAAAAGAAGAAAATATCCTGCCGTTTTTTGATAAAAACATTACAAGCCGCCTTAGAATACTTTTAGAAAAAAAAGGTTTAAAAATTGATACTGCTTCAGATGTAAAGAACTATAATTTAGCTGGTTTTGATAATGTGATTTTATCGGTAGGTAGACAACCGAATATCGAATCCCTTGATATTGAGAAAACCGGAATATTTTTTGATAAAGGCGGCTGGATTAAGACAGATAGCGCCATGCGGACCAATGTCGAAAATATTTATGCCTGTGGAGATGTCGTCGGTAAAAAACTGCTGGCTTACATAGCAGAATATCAGGCAAAAATATGCATAGGCAATATAATGGGGGAGAAGGTAGAAGAAGATTATAAAGGTATAGCTGATTGCGTATTTTCTCTTCCATCGGTTGCGAAAGTGGGTATATTGGAGGAAGAAGCAAAGGCAATGAATCTAAAATATAAATGCCTTAAGTCGAATTTTTTTAGGTTTTCATCTTCTTATGTTTATGATGACCAGGAAGGTTTTATGCAAGTGCTTGTGGATCAAGAAGATAGAATAATTGGCGCGGGCATTATTTCTCTTTTTTCCGCGGAACTTATAAGTATTTTTTCACACGCCATAAGAAATAATTTGAAGGTTGATATGCTAAGGAACTGCGTTTTCGTTCATCCTACGCTTTCGGAGATAATTCCCGCCCTTCTTAATGAATTACCGTAATTTTTATTTTACTTTATTTGAAGAACGTATCCATTTTTTCTTTGATGTGTTATAATTAATGAGTGCATCATTTTTTCAAGCACGTAGTGCGCTGAAAAAATGATAGCACGAATTATCCCCGAGCGACCAAAGGGAGCGAGCGGGATAATGAGCCTCCTGTTCTAAGCCGGTAGGCGTCAGAAAAAATGATAGCACGAATTATCCCCGAGCGACCAAAGGGAGCGAGCGGGGTAATGAATTTACGCCCCATGCACATTAGCACGAATTTTATAAATTAATAAAAATCTGCCCCATGAAGAATAAAAATTATTGGAATTTTGCGATAACTATTTCTTTAGCCGTACATTTAGGGGTTATTACCATGTCTTATTCGGCCATAACCAAGAATATACCTATAAGTGACAAAAAAGAGATTAAAGAAATAAAAATAACCGTTAAGGAAGTTGTTAAGAATGGTGTTTCCAGCACAATAGGTAAAGGCGTGCATGACAATGACGAAAAAAAATTTCCGCCGCCGCCGTACATAAAAAATTTAATCGGCAAGCTGCTGGTTAATAATGACAAGAATATTTCTTTAAGTAAGGCGCAAATATTCGAAAAGGATATTAACGGGATAGTGATCTATGATAAGCTGGATAACGCTGCCCTCAAGCGTAACCCATCATATATGAGCTATTATAATGGCTTACGCTCGAAGCTTTATGAAAGTTCACGTAAAAGCTACAAGGGCAAATCAATCGGTGAAGTTTCTTTAAGTTTTGTCCTTTTAAGGGATGGTACTCTTGAGCGTGTAAAGGGGGAAGGCGCCAACCAGCAACTTATAGATTTGGCGATACGAATCGTAAAGGAATCAGCACCTTTTACGTCATTTCCTGAAGATTTAAAAGGCCAATCCTGCCAATTCGGTATTTCTATACTTTTTAAGAATAATTAAAAAAAACGGATGTCACGGATTGTTACGAATTCAGACAGATGCTTTTATCTGCGACATCCGTAGCCATCCGTTTGCATCCGTCCTTAAAAAATCTTAATCTGTTGACATTTGTTGATATAGTTGATAATCTATTTTGAAAACACGAATATCCACGAATCAAAAACGAATAACCACGAATGGTAAAAGAAATTTATTCGTGGAAATTTGTCCTTCGACTCGTTTTACTCGCTCAGGACGACCCTGAGCGTAGTCGAAGGGCGTCCCAAATTCGTGGTAATTCATGTATCAAAAATTTTACTATGAAAAGAGAAGCTGTGGTAAGCGGACAATTTTATCCTGATAAAGTTTCTGAATTGAAAAAAACAATCGAGGGGTTTGGCCAGAAAAATTCCGCAAAGAAACATGCGTATGCGATTATTATCCCTCACGCAGGCTATGTATACTCAGGAAAAGTTGCTGCTTCGACCATAAGCAAAGTACTTCCTAAGAGAAGGCTCATAATTTTAGGCCCTAACCATACCGGGTATGGGGAAAATTTTGGTGTTTTTACTTCAGGCGCCTGGAATATTCCTTTCGGAGATATACAAATTGATGAAGATTTGGCTGATGGAATTATAAAAAGTGGTTCCATAATAGTAAAAGATGAGCTTTGCCATAAATTTGAACATTCAATCGAAGTAGAGCTGCCATTACTTTATTATTATTTTAATGAATTCAAATTTGTTCCAATCGCGTGTCAGGTTTCCGATATGGCTACCTACGAAGCAGTGGCAGCGCAAATAGTTTCGGCAATAAAAAATATAAAAGAAGAAGTAATGCTTATAGCTTCAAGCGATATGACGCATTATGAGCCGGATCCGGCCGCGCGCAAGAAAGATCGTTTGGCGCTTGAATATATTACAAATTTAGACGCAGAGGGTTTACTAAGGATAGTAAAAAAAGAAAATATTACAATGTGCGGTATCGCGCCGGTAGTAGTAGCTCTTTTGATTGTCAAAAAGATGTCAGCTTCAAAGGCAAGTGTTAGTTTGTATCAAACAAGCGCTGACAGCGGTGCTCCGTCAAATTCAGTTGTTGGTTATGCAGGCGTTATTATTAGCTAACTTATTACTCAGATATTTTAAGTAGAGAGTAGAGAGATAAAACAAGGCCAGAATTTTTTGAAGACCCTGAAATCTTTAATTAGATAATGGTAATAATTTTTTCTCTCTACCCTCTACTTTCTACTCTCTACTCTTAACAAAAGGAGATAAATAATGAGTGAAGAAATCAGAAAAAATGTTGATGATGAATGGAAAAATCAGGTTGAAGGCGAGAAAAAAGAGGCAAAAGAAAAGCAAGAGGCGTATCACGAG
>JBAZGZ010000191.1:0-3608 GCA_041652615.1 Candidatus Omnitrophota bacterium
CCGGAGATCTTGAAAAATTAGAAAATCAAATGGTCAATGAGATACTTGGCCCGGAGCCGGCCGACGGAAGAACTGGAACGGACAAGGCGGCCGAAACTAATTTGCGCAAACGATTTGAGGTTGGAAGAATAGCGGGGACTGTGAATAAGGAACTTGACGCCTTGATATATGCCGGAACAAACGCCCAAAAAATAGAACTGCTAAAATCTTTCAAACAAAAAATGACGGCCGAGCAATATAGCGAACTGGAAAGAATAGCCAAAGAAAATAAAATTATCTCCGACAATGTGATAGAGAAATTGGAGGAATAATTATTAACAAAAAATATATTTGTAAATTTATTTGCAAATGTCTGCTGGTGCTAACTATGGCTATAATTCTATTCTCCTTGTCCGTTATTAAAATAACGAGTATTCATTTTGAGGCCAGATCTTCGTCGCTTGATAAAATGAGCGAACAGTGGGATAATAAAGACAGAAATTAGTATGGAAAACGTCACACTAAAAGAATATTTTGAGGCAAAACTAGAAACGATAAACGCTACTATTGAGGGTAATAATAAGCGTTACTCTGAAAGATTTGAAGCGCAGGACAAAACTTTTGTGGACTGGATTGACTATTTCTATTGCACTGACATCTGTTATTCCGGCGGCGGCGATTGTCGGAGCAGTGTTTATGGCTATCGGTTGTATCTTGATGTGGATGGATAAATAGTGTATTTACCGAAGCGCTTGGGGCTTCGGATAAGTATATCAATTTTAAAAAT
The DNA here is from genome assembly GCA_041652615.1 of Candidatus Omnitrophota bacterium. Classification (GTDB taxonomy): domain Bacteria; phylum Omnitrophota; class Gorgyraeia; order Duberdicusellales; family 4484-171; genus JAJYOP01. The sequence goes on from JBAZGZ010000191.1 coordinate 767, forward strand.
ATGAATCGTATTGAAGATTGGGCGTTAGCCATAAAAAGGCACGAGGGATATTATCCCGGATCCGCAAGTTACAGAAATAATAACCCCGGTAATTTTCGTTGTTCTTCCTTGGTTATGGGAGAATTTGGCGCAACAAAATGCGTCAACAACCTGGCTGTTTTCCCGACATACGAAAAAGGCTGGGCGGCATTAAAACAGTTTTTGATCTATGCCTGTACCGATAAATTGAGAAGTTATAAATCAACAATGACTTTGTTGGAATTTTACCAAAGGTATGCGCCAAGTTCCGATAATAATAATCCAACGAATTATGCCAGCGCAGTGGCAAAGGATTTGGGAATTTCTATCAATGCTAAAATCGGATCACTGTACAAAGAGGACGTTCCGGTTCCAATTCCGGTAATTACAATGATTGAAAATCAGTTGGATAAAAGATATGACGGCTGGTATCTCGGAAAAGTTAAGACTTCCGATTTTCATAGATTTGCTTGCCACCTTTTCTGCTGGGCTTATATGGCCGGGAAAGATCCAAAAGAAGTAGATAAAATTTTTACAGATAGTGGCGTTTATTACGGAGATATGATTGATTCCGTAAAAGCGGCAAAAGCCTTGGGCTTAAATTATTTTGGAAAAGAAACTGACATCAACAAACCGCCTAACTGGTCGCCGTCAATCAAAGAGGTTGACTTTTCTATCGCTGGCGGAAAGCAACAACACTTCGTAATCCGGATCAATGACGCAACCGGAAAATATATCCTTGATCCATATCAAGGGGTAAAACGTAAAATAAATCATTATGAAGAAAAAACCAAAGCGCCTAATTGGGAAAATGGTCATTTCTCTTATAGGCTGGCTAAAAGGAATAATTAACTTTTGGAAAAAAAACAATGAAAATTTTAGAGAGCGCAAGTAAAATCGTTTTTATACTAATGGCCATTGCCACCGTGGGATTGACTTTTATCAGAGTTGTTGAAGCGAAAGATTTTATGATTCTGGCCGGAATGGCTTTCACGTTTTATTTCAGCAATAAGGGTACCGAAAAAGAGAATTATTTAGGAAAATAAAAACAAAGATAAAAACAAAAATAAAAATTGCTGTGGTATCCGTAATTGGGATCGTACAAAACAGACTTTCTCTTAAAAGGAAAAGTCAACAATAAAAAAAATTCTTTCCCTGTAAAATTACGATACTGTGGCCCTCCCGGGTTTTATTTACCCAAATTTCCCGGGGTGGAGAAAGTCAAAAAGAGGTCGGTTTATTCCGGCCTTTTTTTATTTTAACTATTTATATTATATAGTAACACTTGACAGAAAATATAAGATACTATATAATGGATAATAGATTGATAAAAGTGCTGGGCTATACGGACTTCGGAAGCGATTAGAGCCACAAAGAGGCTTCCATATGAAGAATACCGGTAGATTGGCGTTTATCAAACTAAAAAATAAACATAGTTTTGGGTGGAAACTAACAAAACAATGTCAAAAACAAAAATCAAATACGCTCAAATTTCGCTTTTAAGCGTCTTAATTCTGATTAGCTGGTATTTTCCCACAATCACTATTAAAAACTTACTGGCGTCAAGTTTGACGGCAAAAACCATAGTTATAATAATGCCGGCGCAAGCCGAAATGGCCGAAACTATGCAAGAGCCTACGCAAACCTATGCAAAAGGACTTTTCACGGCCTATAACAGCACGGTTGAACAATGTGGAAAAGATAATGGGATCACGGCCAGTGGCAAGCTAGGCAGACCTATGCACACCTTGGCTTGTCCACCGGAATATAAAATGGGGACTGAAATAGAAATCAAGGGATACGGCGTTTATGTTTGCGAGGATCGGGGTGGCGCCATAAAAGAAAATCGCTTTGATATTTATTTTGGCGGAGAGGATAAAGTATCAGAAGCTAAAAAGTTTGGAAGCAAAAATTTAGAATATAAAATTTTAAAATAAATAAAATGGGCAAGATAGAAATTCCGGCGTCAAGAGCGGCCGGGAAAACAAGGGTAACTATTGAGTGGCTACGGCAGAACGAGAAAGCAATAATGATTGCCTCTACCGAGGAACGGAAAGAAGAATTGCAAGCGCAATATCCGGACGTGGCAAATAGGATAGTTACCTACAAGGACTATATGTTTAATAAATAATTTCAATATCATTATGGAAGATCAAAAGATTGATCCGACACGGACGTACTGGTTGCACGAAATAGCAACCAAAAAACTTATACCGGAAATTAAAAGTTATGCTACGCTCAAAAAGTTTGTAGAGCGAAAACAATTAAGGTGTACCATTTATGGCACGGAAAATTCCCGGCGCTATATGGTCAAGGGCAGTGATCTTATCGCCTTTGGCGAGAAGTTAAACGGTGGCGAATTTGTTAAGCCTAAAATGTAACAGTTGACAGATACTATAAACCAGCTATAATAAGAAATATAATTAAATAATCTTCTAAAAAAAATGGGTAAGAAGAAAAAGGTTGAGGCCAAACAACCGAAAGAAAAAAAGGCTCCGGAAGAAATGCCGGAAGAAAAGGGGCTGGCTTGCGTCCCGGAAGAAAAGCAAGTGGTAACTATGGAAAAAGGGTTGCCGAGTTCCGGGGAGTTGAAAATAATGCTTGACGAGGAAACAAAACGTCAGAGCGTCCTTGATAATTTTATCAAGGAAAACTTAAAGTCCGGGATTGATTATGGAGTGATCCCGAACACCGGAAGCAAGCCGAGTTTATTTAAGCCGGGAGGAGAAAAGATTTTATCACTTTTCAATCTTCGTGCGGAATGGGAAAAGGACGAGGACACTTTGGGAATGATAAACATTCCCGGGACGGTTGCCTATAAATG
>JBAZGZ010000192.1:0-3599 GCA_041652615.1 Candidatus Omnitrophota bacterium
GCGCGGAGAAATAGAAAATAAGCGTATTTTAGAGCTTTTTGCCGGCACCGGCGCTTTAGGCATAGAGGCGATATCTCTTGGGGCAAGAGAAGGGGTGTTTGTAGACTCTGAGCGCGCTTCAGTCAACACTGTTAGGGATAACCTGGCTGCGGTAGGACTTTCCTTAAATACAAAGGTTTATCTGAAAGATGCCTTAAGCGCAATTACTGATTTTCATGTCTATAAAGAGACATTTGATATTATCTTTCTAGACCCCCCTTATCATCGAGGAATGCTTAAGAGTACCTTGCAAAAACTGGAGGAATATGATATATTAACCCCTCATGGCTACATTATAAGTTTTGGTTATGTAAAAGACGAATATATGGCCGATAGCAGTAAGTTTTCTATTATTGTGGAGAAGAAATACGGCCAGACTTTATTCTTGATATACAAAAAACGCGAATAAATGCAAATCCAACGCAAATACACGCGAATGGATTCATTAGCGACAATTAGCGTTTCCGCCAGAGGCGGATCCGCCCACATATGAAAAAATATCAGTGGCGGAAGATTAACGAATATTAGCGTATATGAAAGCAGCTATTTATCCAGGAACTTTTGATCCGATTACCAACGGGCATATCGATATTGTGAAACGGGCAGCCTATATCTTTAAAGATATAATCGTTGCTGTGGCAAAAGCACCCTCTAAGGACACATTTTTCAGCTATCCTGAACGTTTAAAGATGGTAAAAGAGGTAACTAGAAGTATCAAGGGTGTCAGCGTTGAGGGGTTTGATGGACTGGTTGTTAATTTTGCTAAGCAGAAAAAGGCAAAAGTGATAGTGAGGGGCTTACGGATGATATCAGATTTTGAATACGAATTTCAAATGGCTTTAACAAACCGTAGTTTTTCTTCCGATATAGAAACGATTTTTCTTATGCCGCATCCTTTTTATTCATATATATCTTCTCGCCTTATCAAAGAAGCTGCTTGTCTTGGAGCGGATTTAAAACAATTTTTGCCTTCGATAGTTTTGAAAAAACTGAAAAAAATACAAAAATAACATGAACCCCGCTCTGCCAAAGCAAAGTATGTTTATGTGTAAAAATATACAAAGGTTGCGACAAAAAATAGCTTATTAGAAAGATGTTTTTAAAAAAGGAAGGGCGGGGGTGAAGATAGAAGTAGGGAAAATAAAAGAAGAAGAAATGGAATTAGAAGAGGACATTAATGCCGCTGACTGGGATTTGGATAGTTTTGACGTAAAGTTCATTGACAATATTCACCTTGATTGTAAATTCAAACGTATCGGCAGGGAAATTATGGTAGAGGCTAATGTGGCTGCTAATCGTAAGATAATCTGTTCCCGCTGCCTCATGGAAGCAAAGCAGCCTCTAGAGCAGGATTTTATGTTTTTATATAACGTGAACGAGATAGGAACTTATCTTAATGTTGATAACGCGATAAGAGAAGAAATGCTTCTAGACTTTCCGATGAAAGTTTTATGTTCTCCCGATTGTAAAGGGATTTGTAGCGTGTGTAAGGCAAATTTGAATATTGAAGCCTGTAAGTGCAAATAAATTATAGAAGCGGATTACCGCGGATATTGACGCGGATTTACGCACAATAACTCGCTTGCGTTTATCCGCGTATGGATCCGCGGATATCCGCATCTACTTAAAGGAGGATAAAAAATGGCTCTACCTAAAAGAAAACATTCGATATCACGCAGTAGAAAGAAATTAACCCACAATAAGATTATTGCTCCGCTTCTTGTTGAGTGCAAGGAGTGTCGCAAGTTGAAAGTGTCTCACATGGTTTGCCCTTTCTGCGGTTATTATGGCGGCAGGGAAATCATAAAAATTGAACTAAAAGAAAAAGGTAAGGAGCATAAATGAGTTGTAGGATAGGTCTAGACGTATCCGGCGGCGATAACGCTCCTGAAGAAATTTTTAAAGGAGCAGTTTTAGCCAAGAAACAATACAATGCGGATATCGTTTTAATTGGCGTTAAAGAAGAGATAGAAGAACAGGCGCGAAAGCATAAAGTTGATTTAAAAAATTTCGAAATCGTGCATGCTCCGGAAAAAATTGAGATGGCGGAGGCACCAGCAACTTCGCTTCGCAGAAAAAAGAATTCTTCCATAGTGATTGGTGCTCAGCTTTTAAAAGAAAAAAAGATAGATGCTTTTGTTTCTTGTGGGAATACCGGCGCCGCGGTTGGCGCTGCGACTTTGATAACTGGTTTAATTGAAGGGATAGAGCGTCCAGGTATAGGCATAGCCATCCCTACAAGAGAAGGTGTATCGTTGATTATTGACGTAGGTGCAAATGTTGTCCCCAAGCCTTTACACCTTTTTCAGTATGGGATAATGGCATCTGTATATTGTGAGATTGTTTTTAACAAGGAGAATCCAACCGTTGGTCTCCTTAATATAGGAGAAGAGGAAACAAAAGGTTCAGATTTTATGAAACATGTGCATAAGCTTTTTGCTGCGTCTTCTATGAATTTTAAAGGAAATCTTGAAGCTAAGCATATGTTCTCAGGCCAGTGCGATTGTATTGTTTGTGACGGTTTTGTGGGAAATGTTGCGCTTAAAGTTACCGAAGGTTGTGCTGAAACAATGGGAAAATTTCTTTTTGATACCATAATGAAAGACCCATTAGGGCTTCTTGGCTTATTGCTTATCAAAAGAAGCCTGCGTAAATTTAAAAGAATACTTGATTATGCTGAATATGGCGGCGCGCCGCTTCTTGGTGTAGATGGAGTTGTAATTATAGGTCACGGCCGCTCAAATAGTACCGCAGTTAAGAATGCAATTAGAGTGGCAATACATGAAGTAAAGAATGATATAAACGTGAAGATAAAGAAAAGAATGGATGAAATTTGTCAGAACGAAGATTTTAAGAAATTGCTTACTATTTAAAACGTAACCCTACTCGCTATGCTTGAGGGGTAATTCGCACTGTGATTTTTTCTACGCCATCTTTTAGGCTTTGAAAAAATCACGTGCTTATTAAAGGAGACTAAAAACCTTGGCTAAAATTATAGGAATCGGAAAATATGTACCACCCAAAGTATTAAACAATTTTGATTTAGAAAAAATTGTTGATACTACGGATGAGTGGATTACCACTCGCACCGGCATAAAAGAAAGAAGAATCGCAGAAAAAAATACAGGCGCGTCGCAACTGGCTTTCGAGGCATCTAAGATAGCTTTAAAAAGAGCGGGACTGAAAGCGAGTGATATAGATTTAATAATTGTTGCGACTATAACCGGTGATACCCCTTTTCCTTCAGCCGCTTGTTACCTTCAGAATTATTTAAAAGCGCACAACGCAACTTGTTTTGATATCTCTGCCGCTTGTGCCGGTTTTGTGTATGCGCTGGTAACCGGCTGGCAATTTATAAATGGAGGATTGTATAAAAACGTTTTAGTGGTGGGCAGCGAGGTGTTGTCTTCCATAACTGACTGGAAAGACAGGTCTACCTGTGTATTATTCGGTGATGGCGCCGGCGCGGTAGTTTTGACGAAAAGTAAAAAAGACAGCATCTTAAGCGCTTATCTTGGCTCTAACGGTAGCGAGACCGAGCTTTTGATCGTTCCGGCTGG
>JBAZGZ010000193.1:0-3554 GCA_041652615.1 Candidatus Omnitrophota bacterium
GCTAAAAAATTGGAAAGGCAGCATAAAGAAGATCTTACGGTCGGCTACGACGATATTACCGTTAAAGAGGTCGCAAAAAAATTACATACAAAACCCGACGCAGTGAGACAAGCGGCTAGGAGAATAGGCTTATTGGTGACCGATTTATTCGGTAACATTAAGCTAGATACTTAGCGTCACGACCAGGAAAAAAACCGTGCTACAACGTAGGTATAAGCCTACGTTTTTTAGTATTTAAATTTTAAAAATATGAAAAAAGAAATTATAGAAAATGAGTTGTTCAAAACCAGTGACATTTCACTTATTGCAAGCCTTTGTTGTTATGGTTGCCAAGTTGAAGATATAGATAAAAGTAATCGGGCCAAAGTTATTTTCTTAGTTAAGAAGAGTAAAAATTTTGATAGCTTAATAAGGCGGTATTTTGCGCATCAACTCAAGGTCGAACCTTTGGGTTTTTTTAATTACTTAAAAGAAATTAAAACGAGGATTTACAATATTTCGTAGCAATAAAAATTTAAATTAAAATATTATGGAAAACTTGAGGAAATGTAATCGCTTTAGTAGTTGTTTAATAAACATTTGTCCGTTAGATTCGGATGCTGGGCTACGCAATAAACGCTCAGGCGAAAATCCTTGCCCATTCTGCTTGAATAAAAAAAGTAAAGGTCAAAAAGGTATGAGAACCCTCGCGCCTCGTAGTGTTTTAGAATTTATACCTGAATCAAACATAAAAATGCTTAATAGACGCAATCAAAAGCTGTTAGCAAAGATAAGAAATGGGAAGAGTTAAATATCAAAAAATTTTATTACAGATATTGGGCACGCGTCCGGTTGCGTACAATCCAGATCTAGCGAGAGCGCTGGGCTCGGCTAAGGCCGGCTTGTTTTTGAGTCAGCTCTTATATTGGTGGGGCAATGGCAGGAAACCAGGGGAAATATATAAAACCATAGAGGAGATTAAATACGAGACAGGGCTTTCAAGGACAGAACAAGAAACAGCAATAAAGATATGTAAAAAATTTAAAGTCCTAGAAGCTACTGTTAAGGGCATACCGGCTAAAAGGCATTTTAAAATAGGCATCACAAATCTGGTGGAATTAATGAACGCCAGTATGTTGAAAACCAACAAACTAGTTTGCGAGAAGCGAGCTAAAGAGTTGGCAGAGAAAAAACAAACTATTACAGAGAACACCACACATAATACTTACAAAGAATACGGTTATATAAATGCGAGAAATAAAATTTTTAAAACATTTCGTTGACTAAGACGTTAATTTAAATGCGCGAGAAGCAAATAAAAATTAGCTTTGTGCGGGCGCCGGAAAGCCAGGAAAAAATAGACACACGGGTTAGCCGGGCGTTTGATTTGTTGTTTGAGGCAATGGTCAACATGCGCGAGACGGGGAATAAGCAGTTATCCGTTGGATTTATTCCAAAAAAGAGTCATAATTGTCAGAAAGGGTAATCATATGGTTATGGAAACACAAAAAATAACAAAACTAATCGCTGTGTACGCAAGGGTTTCAACTGCGCGGCAAGAAGAAGAGGGGACGATTCAAACACAACTCTCTGCTATTAAGGATTACGCCGATAAAAGCGAGTTTACGATCGTAAAGATTTACAAGGATGAAGGTTGGAGTGGCGATATCTTGGCCCGGCCAGAGCTCGATCAGCTCAGAATGGATGCGAAGCAGAAAAACTGGGAGGCAGTTTTATTTTACGACCCGGCTAGGCTTGCGAGGCGTTATTCCTACCAGGAATTGGTTATCGACGAGTTGCGAGAAATCGGAATTGATGTGCTTTTTGTTACGCGAGAGTCGCCGAGAAATGCAGAAGAGAAAATTTTATATGGAGTCACTGGCCTATTCGCCGAGTATGAGAGAACAAAGATTGCTGAACGTTTTCGATTGGGCAAGGTTCGTAAGGCAAAAGAGGGGCATGTGATTTTATCAGAGGGGCCATATGGGTACAAATTTATATTAAAAACGGCAGAAAAGCAGGGATATTTAGAGGCTAACGAGGTAGAGGCTAAAATCGTCAGGTTGATATTCGGTTGGGTAGCGGAAGAGGGACTGACAATGAGAGTTATTGTGCGACGTTTACAGGAGATGAGTATTAAGCCACGAAAGAGCAAGCGTGGTGTGTGGAATACAAGTACGCTGAGTACGCTTCTGAGAAATAGAACGTATATCGGAGAGGGTCATTACGGCGCTTCTTATGCAGTGGTGCCAGAAAATCCTTTAAAGAAGGGAATCTATAAAAAAATAAAAAAAACAAGCCGGCGCATGAAGCCCGAGGAAGAATGGATAAAAATACCAACTCCAGCAATAATAGAAAAAGAACTTTTCGATCGGGTGCAACAGAGACTAAAAGATAATTTCGCGCAATGCATAAGGAATAAAAAAAACGAATATCTACTTTCAGGGAAGATTTATTGTACATGCGGAAGAAAAAGAACGGGGGAGGGGCCTATGCATGGAAAACATTTGTACTACCGATGCACAGATAGAGTTTATAGCCACCCGTTGCCTCCTAAATGTCGTGAAGCTGGCCTTAACGCGCGTATAGTCGATAATTTGGTTTGGAAAAGGGTTAGCGACCTTATGACCTCCCCGGAAAGAATAACCATTGAGGCTGACCGCTGGTTGAAAAATAGGAAGGCACCAGTAGCAGTCCAAACCATATCCGTAGACCATATAGAAAAAGAAATAGAAAAATTAAAAAAAGAGGAGGAAAGGTATGTTAAGGCCTATGGTGCAGAAGCAATATCTTTGGAGCAGCTAAAAGAACATACGGCGGAAATAAAAGAACAAGTATCTACGTTACGCGGTCAGGAAATGTATGTCGAACAGCAGAGAAGGCGGGCCCAGGAGATTATTTTGCCTTCGATGGAAGAGCTTGAGGGTTTTTGCAAAAAGGCTCAAAATATGATAAGCTATTTAAACTTTGGGGTAAAACAAAAGATTGTTAGGGAGCTAATTGACAAGGTCATTGGAAGCCAGAAAGAGCTCCTTGTTGAAGGGTATTTACCTATAAATAACCAAGATAATTATGTCGAGTACAAAACTATCAATAGGAATTGTCGGTCTTCCAAACGTTGGAAAATCTACTTTATTTAAAACACTAACTAAAAAGCAGGTTTTGATTGCAAATTATCCGTTTGCAACAATAGACCCTAATGTTGGGGTTGTTTTGGTTCCGGACGAGAGAGTTGATAAGCTGGCTGAATTATCAAAATCAAAAAAGAAAATTTATGCAACTGTTGATTTTGTTGATATTGCAGGATTAGTAAAAGGAGCCAGTGAGGGCGAGGGCTTAGGTAATAAATTTTTGGCGAATATCAGGGAAACAGATGCAATTTTATATGTTTTACGCGCTTTTCAAAAATCCGATATTATAAATACGCAAAATGATGTAAATCCTCTGCGCGAAAAGGAAATTTTAGATGTAGAGCTTATTTTAAAGGATTTAGAAACAATAAATAAAAGAATTGACGGATTAGCTGGAGATGTAAGACAAAATAAAAAAGAAGCGGTAAAAGAGATGAATGCTTT
>JBAZGZ010000194.1:0-3462 GCA_041652615.1 Candidatus Omnitrophota bacterium
CGGTCATCTGCTGTTCGATAATCTGTGTTACACTATTCTCCACGGTTTCCGCTGATGCGCCGTTATAAAAAGCGGTGATTCTAATTGATGGCGGAGCAATAGGAGGATATTGAGCAATGGGCAGAGTGTAAATTGCTAAAAGTCCAAGTACCATTATTACGATAGCAATTACCCAGGCGAAAACCGGACGCTCAAGAAAGAATTTCGATAACATAATTTTCTCCGTTTAATCCTTTTTCGCAGATGGTTGAACTGTTTTTTCGGCCGCCGGGATTTTTTCCTGGCTAGCGCGAAATGATACAAGCTTCACTGAAGATCCGGGCCTTACTCTTTGTATACCCTCAACAATTACGCGATCGCCGGAATTAAGTCCTGAGGAAACAAGCCATTTATCGCCGATAGACCGATCAATCGTAAGTATACGTTGCTGAACTTTATTTTCCGCGTCCACGATTAATGCAAAAGCTTCGCCTTTTGGATTACGAGAAACACCCTGCTGTGGAACAAGGATAGCTTGGTTATTAACACCCTCTGTAATAACTGTTCGAACAAACATCCCCGGTAAAAGGACTCCTTGCGGATTTGGAAAAATTACCCGAAGAATTACCGAACCGGTTGTCGGGTCAACCGTGATATCCTGGAATTGAAGCACTCCATCTAAAGAATATGGTGTGCCGTCTTCCAAAATAAGTTTTACCTTGTTCTGATTTGTTCCGTTAGGATTAAGACGGCCATCCTCCAAGCTGCGCCGCAGACGGAGTAACTCGGTAGTAGACTGAGGAATATCCACATAAATTGGATCCAGCTGTTGAATTGTCGCCAGCGCGACAGGCTGATACGCTGTAACAATGGCCCCCTCTGTTACGGTGGAAGTACCAATGCGTCCAGATATAGGCGAAACAATACGGGTGTAATCAAGATTAATACGTGCGGTTTCGAGTTCTGCTTGGGCCTGTTTCAGAGCAGCATCCGCATCATCAAACTCTTGTTGACTGACCGCGTTCTCGGCCAATGCTTCTTTATAACGCTCAACTCTCAATTGGAGAGCCGGAAGATTAGCCTTGGCTTTATCAAGTGAGGCTTGAAACGGAGCAGGATCGATCTGGTAAAGCACCTGGCCGGTTTTAATTTCAGAGCCTTCCGTAAATAAGCGTTTCTGGATAAGACCATTGACCTGGGGACGAATTTCAGCAATAAGAAAAGCCTCTGTGCGGCCGGGTAATTCAGTTGTAATAACTACCCGTTGTGGGTACATCAAAACCACCGCTACTTCAGGCTCCTGCGCTGACCGGCCGCTTTGCTTTGTACAGCCGGACACCGCTAAAAGTAGAAACGATATACTTAAAGATAGAATGACAGAAAAATAACCGCGCAAACAAGTTTTTGCTTGTCTGTTCTTTTCATTGGATGTTCGTTTAAAAACCATGAATCGAGGATTAAAAGAATTTACTTTATTTTGCATTTTTTCTCCAAATAGCGTTTTAAATTTTGATAAGCGTATCTTTGCCTCTATATATTGACCGATTCGAATGCAACGTTATCAGCTAAAAAAACAACCATTAATCTCTATACATTATTAATATATTATAATTCAAGATTTTCATAAGAGCAATTCTTTCACACATTTTCGTAAAGCGCACTAACCTTACGATAAGTCGAACTAAAAAACACCTTGAGATAATGCTTAATTGCTATTTATTGTTTAGAAACTGCTTTTTTCAAAGTGGCTACATGTTCTTCAAAGAATTTCAAGAACTTGTTAAACTCATTTTCAGGAACAATGCTAATTATTTTATCGCGATGAGGCGGCCCGGAAATAATAATTACATTATCCCCCGGTTTAATATCCATCGCTTTCCTTGCCTCTGCCGGAATAACAATTTGACCCTTGGTCCCTACGGGAACCTTGCCGTAAAACTTCATTGGATTGCTCATCTTCTGCCCCCTTCTTGATTAGATTCTTGTAAATACTTAAGACATAACTAGTATGAAAAGTATTACTTAGTATACAAAGGATACCATATTTAAAATTTCTTGTCAATATTTTATTGGTTATTTATCTGCGGAATAAGGGCATAGAAGCCCTTAACAAATAATATACACAATATGACGCTATGGTAAAATATTTGAATTTTAAACTTTATTTTGTGGTGACAGCTATCGCATTGATAGCATTTTTAATTTATTTGGCGTAAGATAAAAACTTGTTTGTTTCTTCGCTGAAAGTGATTCGTTCTGGCTAGACTTTGTTAGCAGATAAAAACTATCGCAGCAGCATTGTCTTTGGCGCAATGGATTTAAAAAGCTTCAGCGCGGATGCACGGATGAAACATTCCAAATATCTTTCGCGTATTCTTTTATTGTTCTGTCGCTTGAAAATCTGCCTGATTGAGCTACATTTATAATTGTTTTCTTCGTCCACTCTTTTTTATCCGTATAAAGCCGGGAAACCTCCTCCTGTTTTGCGCAATAATCATCAAAATCAGCGCAGACAAAGTAGCGGTCGCTAAAAATGAGACTATCTAAAAGCGGGGCAAAAAGGTTGACTTCGCCCAGAGAAAAGAAATTGCTCTGGATAAGCCCGATTATCTCCTTAAGCACTATAGAGCGATTAATATAATCCTGAGAGTTATATCCGAATGCTAATATCTTCTCGATTTCTTCAAGCTTTAAACCAAAAATAATAATGTTGTCTTGCCCCACAGCCTCGGCTATTTCAATGTTTGCCCCGTCGTAAGTCCCGATAGTCAGGGCGCCATTCATCATAAACTTCATACAACCCGTACCTGAAGCTTCGGTGCCTGCGGTTGAAATCTGCTCGGAAAGGTCACTCGCCGGAAAAATACGTTCCGCCAAAGAAACACGATAATTCTCCAGGAATACCACCTTTAATTTATCGCCAATCGCTTTATCGCTGTTAACCACATCCGCGATACTGTTAATAAATTTGATTATAAGCTTGGCCATAAAATATCCGGGGGCAGCCTTACCGGCAACGATAAAAGTCCTTGGGACAAAACTCGCGCGCGGATCATTCTTAACCTTCAGGTACTGCGCTGCGATATAAAGCCCAAACAAAAACTGCCTTTTATATTCGTGGAATCTTTTAACCTGCACATCAAACATAGAATCCGGGTTTACACGAATATTGGTATTTTTATAAATATATTCGATGAGTTGATTTTTGTTTGCCTTCTTTACCTCCTGCCAGCTCTTACAAAAATTACTATCATCTTTTAAAGCATTAAGTTTTTCCAGTTCGTAGAGATCGGTAACCCACCTATCGCCAATGCCTGAAGTTATTAATTCAGAAAGCCTGGTATTGGATTTCTGCAGCCACCTTCTTTGGGTAATACCATTGGTCTTATTATTGAACCTTTCCGGAAAAAACTCATAAAAATCCTTAAAAAGTTGTTCCTTAAGAAGTTTCGTGTGCAACTCAGATACACCGTTACTTGAGTG